>DATLYR010000084.1 GCA_035574475.1 Nevskiales bacterium
CACCGCCAGTTCGCGGCCCATGCCCGAGCCCGCACCGGTGATGGCCGCGACCTTGTTCTTGAAATCTTTCATCAACGCCTCCCAGGGAGCCTCTTGCTTATTGTGGGTACGATCGCGGATGCGATCGTATTCATGCGCGTAGCGCATTTAAAGTGTAATCGGCCGCGCGGAACTCACGCGAGCGCAGCCAGAAGCCGAAGGTGAAGCCCGGCCACAGCGCGGTGATCTTGCCGCTGCTGTGCTTGTACCAGCTGTTGCAGCCGGTGGCCCAGATCGAGCCGCCGAGGCGCTCGTGCAGCTTGCGGTTGTAGCGGTCCTGCACTTCGGGCTTGACCTGCAGCGTGCCCGCGCGCGCATCACGCAGGTGTGCCAGCAGGCGCAGGATGTAGCCGACCTGGGTTTCGATCATGAACACCATCGAGCTGTGGCCCAGGCCGGTGTTGGGGCCGACGATGAAGAACAGGTTGGGGAAGCCCTTCACCAGCGTGCCCAGATAGGCCTCCTCGCCGTCCTTCCAGGCCTCGGCCAGGCTCTGGCCGCCGCTGCCCCTGATCACGCCGGCAATGGGGTTCTCGGTGGCGTAGAAGCCGGTGGCGAAGATCAGGCAGTCCACCTCGCGCTCGACGCCGTCGGCGGTGACGATGGAATGCGCACGGATCTCGCGGATGCCCTCGGTGACCAGGTTTACGTTCGGGCGCTGCAGCGCCGGGTACCAGTCGTTCGAGATCAGGATGCGCTTGCAGCCGATGGTGTAGTCCGGCGTGACCTTGGCGCGCAGCGCCGGATCGCGCACCTGCTTTTTGATGTGCCGCTCGGCCACCTTCTGGAAGACCTTCATGATCCAGGGATGGATCACCATGCCCATCACCCGCGCCTCATGCGTCCAGTAGATCCAGGCGCGGTGCAGCCGGCGCGCGAACGGAACGTGGCGGAACAGGAATTTCTCGACCCGCGTGTAGGCGCGGTCCGGGCGCGGGATGATCCAGTTGGGCGTGCGCTGATACACGTCCAGCCGCGCCACCCGCGGCGCGATCTCGGGCACGAACTGGATGGCGGAGGCGCCGGTGCCGATCACCGCCACGCGCTTGCCCGCGAGGTCATAGCCATGATCCCAGCGCGAGGAGTGGAAGGTCTTGCCGCGGAACGATTCCACGCCGGGAATATCCGGCAGCTTGGGTTCGGCCAAGCCGCCCGCGCCGGACACCAGCACGCGCGCCGTCAGTTCGCCGTGGTCGGTGCGGATGCGCCACAGCTGCGCGGTCTCGTCGAATTCGGCGCCGAGGAAATTCGTATTGAAACGGATCTGCGGCAGCAGGCCGTGCCTGTCGGCGATGCCCTTGAGGTAGCGGTGCAGCTCCGGCTGGGTCGGGTACTTGCGCGACCAGTCGGCGTTCGGCTCGAAGGAAAAGGAGTACAGGTGCGAGGGCACGTCGCAGGCCGCGCCCGGATAGTCGTTGTCGCGCCAGGTGCCGCCGACGCTGGCGCCGCGTTCGATCAGCAGGAAATCGCGCTGGCCCTGCTCTTTGAGCTTGATCGCCATGCACAGGCCGGCGAAGCCGGTGCCGACGATGGCCACTTCATGATCCGGCAGCTTGCGGGCCGTGTTCGGGACAGCGTTCATCTGCAATCTCCTTCAGGGCTAATCTGACAACAGGCGATGTCACTTTACATCTGACAACATGCCGTGTCAACATGTGCAGCATGCACGGTATTCGCTCGCGCGCCCCCCACCCCAACCCTCCCCCACAGCGGGGGGAGGATGTCACTGGTCATGCTTCTGATACCCCCTCCCCCTCGATCGGGGAGAGCTTGTATAGCCCCCTCCCCCTAGACAGGGGAGGGAGGGGTGGGGGCGTTGTTACGCGCCGCTATCGCGGCGTCAGCCTCGAAAAGCGCCAGGAAAGCCGCCGCGCCAGACTGGTCGAGGCCGGCCTGTCCGTGATCGGCACGCAGGGCTATCACGCCGCCACCGTGCGCACGATCTGTGCGGAGGCGGGCCTGACCGAGCGCTACTTCTACGAGTCCTTCGATAACCGCGAGGCCCTGCTCACGGCGGTGTATGAGCACTGCATCCAGAAGCTGACCGACATCATCCTGACGGCCATCCGCGCCGTGCCCAGCCCGGCCCCCGACACGCTGTCGCGCGCCGGCCTCACCGCCTTTTTCGAAGCGCTGCAGCGCGACCCGCGCATCGGCCGCATCCTGTTCATCGAGATCCTCGGCGTCAGCGAAACCGTGGACGACCTCTACCGGCGCACCACGCTGAACTTCACCCAGCTGGTGCTGCAGGTCTCGCGCCCGCTGTATCCCGGCGGCCGCATCCCGGTGCAGGACGAGGAGCTGGTCGCCACCGGCCTGGTCGGCGCCATGATCATGATCGCCACGCGCTGGATCCTCGGCGGCTACGACAAGCCGCTCGCGGTGGTCGTACAGAGCAGCATCGACATTTTCACCGCGGTGAATGCGCAGCTGATCGCCAAGGCGCAGCGCAGCGCGACCGAATCTTCCCCCTGACCCCGACACAGGAGCCTGTCCATGCGTCGTTTCCTGCTCATCACCCTCGTGGCGCTCGCCGCCCTGTTCGGCGGGCTGACCGCCTTCGACTACCTCGCGCCCGAGCAAGCCGCCGAGATCGGCGTCGGCCTGGAACGCGCGCGCAACGGGCTCACCGAAAAGCAGGCCACAGTGGACGGGCTCAACATCGCCTACCTGGAAGGCGGTGCGGGCGAGCCGCTGGTGCTGATCCATGGTTTCGGCGCGGACAAGGACAACTTCACCCGCGTGGCCGGCCACCTGACGCCGCATTACCGCGTGATCATTCCCGACCTGCCGGGCTTCGGCGAGAGCAGCAAGCCGCTGGATGCCGACTACACGATCGAAAAGCAGGCCGAGCGCGTGCACGCCTTCCTGCAGACGCTGGGCGTTCAGCGCGCGCACTTCGGCGGCAGTTCGATGGGCGGCGCGATCATCAGCGTCCACGCGCTGAAATACCCGGACGCCACCGCCAGCCTGTGGCTGCTGGGGCCGGCCGGCCTGTCCAAGGCGCTGGACTCCGAGCTGGGCAAGATCCTGCGCGAAACCGGCAAGAACCCGCTGCTGGCGCAAACGCCGGAGGAGTTCCCGGCCATCATGGATTTCGTCATGTCCAGGCCGCCGTTGTTCCCGCACTCGCTCAAGCGCGCGCTCGGCGAGCGCGCCGCCGCGGACTACCCGCTGCACCAGCGCATCTTCGCGCAGCTCAACGATCCCCAGCAGCCGCGACCGACGCTCGACGGCTATATCAAGGACATCCAGGCGCCGGCCCTGGTGGTCTGGGGCAACGAAGACCGTGCGCTCAACTACCAGGCGGCCGAGATCTACAAGGCCGAGATGCCCAGGGCCGAGGTCATCATCATGGACGGCATCGGCCACCTGCCGATGATCGAGGCGCCGCGCCAGGCAGCCCGGGATTACCTCGCGTTCCGCGCCGCGATCGACAAACCCTGAAGCGGGCCGGGTCCACCGGCCTGATATCGGTCAGGCCGGCGCCCAGAAGCCCTTGTTCTTGATGGCCCGGTACATCGCATCCGGGGCCAGATCCAGATCGCCGGGCCATGTCACTGCGCCATGCGTCACGCATACCTGCCTGAATAACGCCTTATTGGATAGAACGGCGAAAACGCCGGCGCGCCGGGAGTGGATGAGGCGCTCCATCTCGACGACGCCTTCCAGGCCATCCAGAAACCGCACACGCAACCTGTAACCCGGTAACGGCTCAACGGCCTTTACCCGCCAAGGCATGCGCGGCCGGATCGCGGGCGTCAGCCCAGCGGCTGGATTTTTTTTGGTACCTGGTTGCGTGCGCATAACTCCCAGTCCTCCATCGGTTCGGCACGATGCTGCTGCGCCCATTCCAGCACAAGAGACATTGCGCGGCGGGGCAAACCACCTTCCATGACTTCCAGGGTGCGAATATCGATCAAAACCTCATGCTCAGCGTACAGGGCATGAAAATGCGGGGGCGCATGATCGTTCCAGAACATCTGGATCAATATTCCGTAAAAGCTGCTGATGGTCGGCATTCCCTTGCCTCCTGATGACCCATCGCAAGTAGCATTTATAGAGAAGCCCTGGTCAATTCCTCTCGTCATTCCGGCGAAGAGCCCACCCCGGACTCGATCCGGGGCTGGAATCCAGCGACTTTACAAGGCACTGGATCCCGGCAGGCGGAACTGATATCCCTGGCCGCAAGACTGCCAAGAACGCGCTAGCCCAGCCATTGGCCGGGCGGGGCTTTTCCGCTATCCTGCGGCCTCTCCGAGCAGCCCCCGCGCACCGTCAGCGGCCGGCCTGCCGGCCTGATCAGTCCCGTCTTCCCGATTGTTCGAGGAACGCATGAAGAAGCCCGTCCGTGTCACCGTCACCGGCGCCGCCGGCCAGATTTCCTATTCGCTCGTGTTCCGCATCGCCGCCGGCGAGATGCTGGGCCCGGACCAGCCCGTCATCCTGCAGCTGCTGGAAATCACGCCCGCCATGCAGGCGCTGCAGGGCGTGGTGATGGAGATCAACGACTGCGCCTTCCCGCTGGTACAGGGCGTGGTCGCGACCGACAAGCTCGACGAGGCCTTCGACGGTTCGGACATCTGTCTTCTGGTCGGCGCGCGCCCGCGCGGCCCCGGCATGGAGCGCAAGGATCTGCTGTCGGCCAACGGCGCGATCTTCGGCCCGCAGGGCAAGGCCATCAACGACCGCGCGAGCCGCGACGTGAAGGTGCTGGTGGTCGGCAACCCGGCCAACACCAATGCCCTGATCGCCGCCAGCAACGCGCCCAAGCTCGACCGCCGCCAGTTCCACGCCATGACACGCCTGGACCACAACCGCGCCATCAGCCAGCTGGCCGAGAAGACCGGCGCGCACGTCAACGACATCCGGAAGGTCGTGATCTGGGGCAACCACAGCTCGACCCAGTACCCGGACATCCGCTTCGCCACCGTCAAGGGCAAGAAGGCCACCGACCTGGTGGACCCGGCCTGGTACCGCGATACCTACATCCCGACCGTGCAGCAACGCGGCGCCGCCATCATCAAGGCGCGCGGCGCAAGCTCGGCCGCCTCCGCCGCCTGCGCGGCGATGGACCACATCCGCAGCTGGGTGAAGGGCACGCCGGAGGGCGACTGGACCTCGATGGCCGTGCCGTCCGACGGCAGCTACGGCATCAAACCCGGCGTGGTGTACAGCTACCCCGTCACCTGCAAGAACGGCGATTACCAGATCGTGCAGGGCCTCGAGATCGACGCCTTCTCGCGCGAGAAGATGGACGCCACCGACGCCGAGCTGCGCGAGGAGCGCGCGGCGGTGGAGAACCTGCTCGGCGGCTGATCCCGCATCAGAACCCAACCCAGGGCCGCCACAAGGCGGCCTTGGCTTTTTTACCTCGTGAGCGGGCACGGTTAGGATGGCGGCATGAAGTGGTGGGTCCTGAGCCTGGCGCTGTTTGCAGGCGCCGCCTGGTCGCTGGAAGGCACCGACGACCTGGTGGAGTCGGTGGAAAACTCCGGCATCGACGAGAGCGATCTGTCGCTGCTGGCGGTCGAGGGTACCGGGCGCAACGCCAAGGTGCTGCTGAGCCTGAACCCCAACAAGGCCCTGATCCCGGCGTCCGTGACCAAGCTGGTCACCGCGGCTGCGGCGCTGCGCGAGTTCCCGCCTGGTACGCGCTTCGAGACGCGGCTGCTGGCGAACGGCGAGCAGAACGACAGAATCCTCAACGGCGATCTCGTGCTCAAGGGCGGCGGCGACCCGTCGTTCAAACCCGCGACGCTGGCCGAGCTGGTGGCGCGTATGGCGCGCAGCGGCATCCGCGAGGTGCGCGGCGACATCCTGGTGGACGACAGCTATTTCGACAGCGTGCGCATCGACGCCAGTCGCAGCGATACCGAGCGCGTGGACAAGGCCTATGACGCGCCGGTCGGCGCCATGTCCTTCAACTGGAACACCGTGGCGGTCTACGTGCGCCCGGCCGAGCACGCCGGCCAGCCGGCACGGGTCGTGGTCGAGCCGGCCAGCGACTACATCCGCATCCGCGGCGAGGTGAAGACCGGCGTCGGCCGTGGCCGGCCACGGGTCGGCGTGCGGCGTATCGCCGACCCCTCGCACCCCGGCGACACGATCGAGGTCAACGGCTACATCGGCCAGCAGGTCGAGGAGGTGATGGCCTACAAGAACATCACCCAGCCAGACCTGTGGTCCGGCGAGAACCTCAAGCAGGAGCTCAAGCGTCAGGGCATCGGCGTATCCGGCCGCGTGCGGCGCGGCACCGCCGCCTTCGGCGCGCGCACGCTGGCCTCGGTGCAGGGCGACACGGTGCAGGAAATCATCGTCGAGATGAACAAGGCCTCCAACAACTTCGTCGCCGAGATGCTGGCCAAGAACCTGTCCGCGCACAGTCAGCCGCCGGGCAACCTCGAGCGCGGCATGGCCACCATCCGTGAATACATGCGCTCGCTCGGGCTGAGCGAGCTCGAATATACGCTGGTCAATCCTTCCGGCCTCACGCGTGACAACAAGCTTTCGGCGCGCGCCCTGGTGCGCGTGCTGCAGGACATGGGCGGCAACTTCCAGTACGCGCCGGAGTTCATGGCCTCGCTGCCGATCGCCGGCGTGGACGGTACCCTGCGCCGCCGTCTGCGCAACACCCCGGCCGAACGCTTCGTCCGTGCCAAGACCGGCTACGTGGACGACGTCATCACGCTGGCCGGTTACGCGGGCCACCGCAATGGCCGCATCGTGACCTTTGCCTTCCTCTACAACGGCAAAGCGGCGCCGTACCTGGTACGCAAGCTGTACGACGACCTGTGCGAGGAGCTGGCCGCGCCGGAAGAGTCCACGCCCAGCAAGACGCGGCCGTTGCCCAGGCCGTCTGCCCAGCGCCGCTAGGGCCGGCGAAGCGCGCCCGCTGACGGCCGCCGGGCGGCCTGTTATGTTGACGGCATGCCGTACTACCTGCTGTCGAAGGGACACACGCCCAAACACCTGGAAACCGTCGATCGGCTCCCGGAAAAAGGCTATCTGTGGCTGGACTTCACGCGTGATCGCACACACGGTTGGGCCGGGAAGATTCGCGAACTCACCGGCGTGGCGATCAAGGACACGCATGAGGTCGAGTGCCTCAACGCTGGCAACGGCTCGTTCTTCGACGGCACCCCGGATTACGACCTGCTGGTATTTCAGGGCCTGGGACCGGACGAGCGCAGCCTGCAGATCGACACGCGCACCACCGCCTTCATTCTGTTCGACCGCGCTCTGATCACGCTGCGCGCGACAGATAACGTTTCGTTCGTCACGGTCATGGAGCGCTTCGAGGAGCAGCGGCACAAGTCACCGGATGATCCGCTCGGGCTGATGCTGCTGATCCTCGATACGATGGTCGACCGCTACCTCGGCATTCGCGCGCGGCTCACCGAGCGCGTCGAGCGGCTCGAGAACGACCTGCTCAATCCTGACATCGCTTTCGACGACACCACGGCCCTGCTCGCCCATCGCCGGCAGACGCGCAAGCTGGAGATCCTCTGCAACGACCAGCTGGAGGCGCTGGACAGCTGGCGGCGCGGCACGCGCCTGACGCTATCGGCGCGGCAGGCGGCGCGGATCGTCGATCTGCGCGAGCACATCCGCCAGGTCCTGACGGACGTCGAGTCCCAGCAGCGCGACATCGAGGCCGCGGTGCAGCTGCACTATTCGATGGTCGCGCATCGCACCAACCGCATCGTCAAGACACTGACGCTGCTGTCGGCGATCTTCCTGCCGCTGACCTTCATCGTGGGCATTTACGGCATGAATTTCGACTACATGCCGGAGCTGCGCTGGCGTCACGGTTACTTCGCGGTACTGGGCAGCATGGGGGCGCTGGCCGGCGTGTTGCTGCTGGTGTTCAAGCGACGCGGCTATTTCTAGGGCCGGCGGCCCACTACGCTTTGCGAACGAAGACAGCTCTCGCGCACTTCCTGCAGCCGGGCATCGGCCCACAGCAGGCTGTCGGCAGTGAGCGATTCGATGCGCCAGTAAAGATACTCGTCGACGCGTGCCGAGCCCCCGAACAGCTCGCGCGACGGGATGTGCTGCAGGTTCAGCACGACCGTGTCGCCCTCCAGCCAGTAGCGGCCCTCGACCAGCACGTCGAGCTGATCGATCTGCTGGAAGGCGTCGCTGCGGCCATGCGTCAGCGAACGGTAGCTGCCGTCGGCCCGGAACTCGTTCTCCACCACGCGGCCGCTGGTCGCCTCGACGCATTGCCAGCGACCCACGATCAGTGCTTCCGGCGTGGTCGGCGTCTGCGCGGGCGCCGCCTCGCCCGTGATCTCGGTCGCGCCCGCCGCAGCCGACTCCTGTCGCTGTACCGGCGGGCTGGCAGCGGATGGCGTGGCAGCACGCTCCGGCCAGTGCAGGCGCAGCGCATAAGCCAGCGCACCGACCAGGATCGCGCCGCCCAGCACGAACAGAATCTGCAGACCACCGCGCAAGGCCTGTGCGGCCGGTGCTTTCCGTGCTATGGCCGCCGGCGACGCCGCGATGAAGGCTGGCGCACGGTCCTGCGCGGTGATGGCCTGGGTCACCGAGCCGAGCGTCGGACTGCGGCGCGGGGACGCTGCGGTTGCGGGGCCAGGCCTGCGCGCCGCAACCGGCTCCGGCACCGCCACGCCGGGAATCGACAGTTGCCGCGGCGGTGCGGCGGGTGGCTCGGGCGGTGGCGCCATCGGCGCGGACGGCGGCTGATCGCTGCGCAGCTCACAGTCGAGACCGGCGCGGGTCAGTGCGTCGACATAGCGCGCGGCCAGCGCCGCGTCTTCGGTGGACTTGACCACGATCGGCTTGCCACGCAGGAACCACTCCACCTGCCGCGGCGTGGCCTTGAACAGGCGCTGCAGCTCGGCTTGTACCGTGGCGCGGTCGGCGCCCTTGAGTAATCGTCCGGTGAAGACGACCTGGTGCATCGGACTCAATGGGCGCTGCGTACCCGCTCGACCGCCTCGCGCCAGCCCTGGTACAGCCGGTCCATGCGATCCTGCGGCCGGCCGGGCTCGAAGCGACGTTCGCTGCGCCACAGCTGCGCGATCTCCTGGAGCGAGCGGTACACGCCGGCCTGCAGGCCGGCGAGATAGGCGGCGCCGAGCGCGGTGGTTTCGACCACGGTGGGCCGTTCGATGGGCACGCGCAGCAGGTCGGACAGGAACTGCACCACCCAGTCGTTGACCACCATGCCGCCGTCCACGCGCAACTCGGTCGGCGCGACGGCATCCTGCGCCATCGCCTCGAGCAGGTCGCGGGTCTGGTAGCAGACCGACTCCAGCGCTGCGCGCACGATGTGGCTGATGCCGGTGTCGCGCGTCAGGCCCAGGATCGCGCCGCGCGCGGCCGGGTCCCAGTAGGGCGCACCGAGGCCGGTAAAGGCCGGCACCAGGTAGACGCCGCCGGTGTCGCGCACCTCACGGGCCAGGTGCTCGGTTTCCGAGGCCTGGCGGATCAGGTGCAGGGCATCGCGCAGCCATTGCACTGCCGCGCCGGCGACGAAGATGCTGCCTTCGAGCGCATAGGTGGTCCTGCCGTTGAGGCGGTAACCGACGGTGGTCAGCAGGCGGTTCTTCGAGGCGACTGCGGTCTCCCCGGTGTTGAGCACCATGAAGCAGCCGGTGCCATAGGTGCTCTTGATCATGCCGCGCGCGAAGCAGGCCTGTCCGACCAGCGCCGCCTGCTGGTCGCCGGCCATGCCGCCGACCGGGATGGCGGCGCCGAACAGGGACGCCTCCATGCGGCCGAAGTCGGCGGCGTTGTCCTTCACCGCCGGCAGCAGCGCGCGCGGGATGCCGAAGAAGCGCAGCAGCTCATCGTCCCACTGCTGGGTGTGGATGTTGAACAGCAGCGTGCGCGAGGCGTTGCTGGCGTCGGTGGCGTGCACGGCCCCGCCGGTCAGCTTCCACAGCAGCCAGCAGTCGATGGTGCCGAAGGCCAGCTCGCCGGCCTCGGCGCGGGCGCGGGCGCCCGGAATCTCGTCCAGCAGCCAGCGCAGCTTGGTGGCGGAAAAATACGGATCGAGCAGCAGGCCGGTGCGCGCCGCCAGCCAGCGCTCGGTGTCCTCGCGGCGCAGGGTCTTGCACAGCCCCGCGGTGCGCCGGTCCTGCCAGACGATGGCGTGGTGCAGGGGCCGGCCGGTCTTGCGGTCCCACAGCACCGTGGTCTCGCGCTGGTTGGTGATGCCGCAGCTGGTGATCTGCGCGGCAGCGAGCCCGGCGTCCTGCAACGCGCCGCGGCACACCTCGACCACGTCCTGCCAGATTCTCTCGGCGTCGTGCTCGACCCAGCCGTCGGCCGGGAAGATCTGCGGCAGTTCCTGCTGCGCGCGGCCGAGTACCCGCCCGGCGCGGTCGAAGATCATGGCGCGGCTGCTGGTCGTGCCCTGGTCGATGCTGAGCAGGAAATGCTGCGCGTCCGTCTTGGCGGCTGTCATGTTTTCCTCCCGCGGTGAGCATGTCGGGCGAATCCCGCGCGGTCAACCCGCGTCGCCGGAATTCGGCACCCTCAGGGCGGTCTTAGGGCTATACTCACACAGGAACCCCATGCGGCGTGCCCTCTCCATCCTGGCTGCTCTGTGGCTGCTGCACGCCCTGCCCACGGCCGCCGCACCCAGGGCCGAGGCCTGGGCGCGCTGGGCCGCGCACGACGACTCCGCCACGCTGAGCCTGGATCATGGCGCCTGGGACGGCCTGCTCGAGCGTTATGTCGTCACCACCGCCGCCGACGGCATCCACCGCGTGCGCTATGCCGCCTTCACACCGGCGGACAAGGCGGCGCTCGCGGACTACCTGCAGCGCCTGCAGGCGGTGAGGATCAGCGCCTATCCGCGTGCGGAGCAGAAGGCCTACTGGATCAACCTCTATAACGCGGCCACCCTGAAGCTGGTGCTGGACCACTACCCGGTCGTCAGCATCACCAGAATCAACATCTCGCCGGGTCTGTTCGCGCGCGGCCCCTGGGGCAAGAAGCTGCTCACGGTGGAGGGCGAGGCGGTCTCGCTGGACGACATCGAGCACCGCATCCTGCGGCCGCTGTGGCAGGACCCGCTGGTGCATTACGGCGTCAACTGCGCCTCGCTGGGCTGCCCGAACCTGGCCGCGGAGGCCTACACCGCGCAGAACACCACGCGGCTGCTGGAGTCGGGCGCGCGCGCCTACGTCAACCACCCCCGCGGCGTACGCGTGGCCGATGGCCGGCTGTGGGTCTCGAGCATTTACGTCTGGTTCATGTCCGATTTCGGCGGCAGCGACGCGGGCGTGGTCATGCACCTGCGCCGCTGGGCCGATCCGGCCCTGGCCGCTCGGCTCCGGGATCTGCGGCGCATCGACGGACATGATTACGACTGGGCGCTGAACGAGGCACAATAGTGCCCGTGCCACGGGAGGCTACACATGCATAGCGTTCGTCTCTGGCTGGCGGCCGTTGGCGCCGCCGGCATCCTGGCCGCAGGCGGCGCGCATGCTGCGGACAGCAAGACGCCTGAACAGGCCGAGCTGGAAGCGCTGCGCGCGGAAGTGCAGCGCCTGCGCGCAGAAAAAACGGCAGCGCCTTGCCTGAATACGGCCAGCACGCAACCGCCACCGGCCGGTGGCAGCCCCGGCGGCACGCCCAAGTACCTGCTGAAGGCGCGCTGGGACCGCCTCGAGAGTGGCATGGAAAAGGACGAAGTGCGCGCGCTCTTGGGGCGACCCAGCACCATCACCCGATCGGCCGCCGGCCAGGTGGAGATCTGGGGCTACGGCGAGCCGCAGGGCAATCGCTATGGCGTCGGCACGGTGTATTTCGACGACGACGAGGAACTGACCACCTGGATCTCGCCGACCTTCAAGGTGGACTGAGAACACCCAGATCACACCCCGTTGCATTGCCGAGCAGCCCCCTGCTCGGTGCCATCGGGCCGTCATAGCGGAACCGATCGGCTCTCTGCATCCCGATCCGGCGGCCGTGCGTATCAGCATGGTCGTTGCAACGCGCCCGAAACCAATTCTCGGGATACGGTATGAGCCCCCTGATCGTCTCGGCAGTGCATCTTGCGATCGCCGCCACCGCCCTCACGGCGGTATGGCTGCTGCAGCTGCGCACGCGCAATGCGGGCATCGTGGATGCGGTCTGGCCGCTCGTCATCGCTGCCGGAGCCCTGCTGTATGCCACGGCCGGCGACGGCGACGTCGTCATCCGGTTGACGCTGGCACTGCTGTCACTGGCCTGGGCACTGCGTCTGAGCGGGTACCTCGCCCTGCGCAACCGTGGACCGGTCGAAGAGCGCCGTTACGCAGAGCTGCGCCGCAAGTGGGGCGAGAGCGCCGACCGCAAGATGCTGCTGTTCTTCCTGTTCCAGGCCGCCGTCGCCTGGCTGTTGGCGCTCACGTACCTGCCGATCGCCTACCGCACGCAAATGCCCCCCGACGCCGCTTGGATGGCCGGCATCCTGCTGTGCCTCGTGGGCATCCTGGGGGAAGGCATCGCGGACCATCAGCTGCGCGCCTTCAAGCGCGACCCCCGCAACCGTCAGCGCGTCTGCGACCAGGGGTTATGGCGCTATTCGCGGCACCCCAACTACTTTTTCGAATGCCTGCACTGGGCCGGCTTTCCGTTGCTGGCGCTCCAGGCGGACTGGGCGGTGTTGTCCTTGATCGGGCCCGTGCTGATCACTGTGTTGCTGCTCAAGCTCAGTGGTATCCCGACCATCGAGGCACGCCAGGCCGTCCTGCATCGGCCGGGCTACGAAGATTATGTGAGGCGTACCAGCGCCTTCGTTCCCTGGCCACCCAGAAAGAATACGTCTTCCCAATGATCAACGCGCTCACGATCGGTCTGTGCGTGATGCTGGCCGCGAGCGCCGTTGCCGCATCCGAACCCGTGCTGCCGGAAACACGCGAGTTGACAGGGCATGCCTACGATCGGAGAACAGGGGTGTTGCTGTACAGTGAACACCACTACCAGCGCTTTCGGGATGGCAAAACGATCGAACACCGCGTCGATTATCGGACACCCGACGGCACACGATTCGCCACCAAGACACTCGACTACAGCCAACACCCTTACGCTCCCGCGTTTCGAACCCTCGACCTGCGCGATGGTTATGTGGAAGGGGCGGACCACACTGCCGAGGGTTACTGGCTCTTCAACGGTCCGGAAGCCTCGCCGACGCGCGTCCTGGTGCGGCGCAGCGACGATCTGGTTTCGGACTCGGGATTTGATGCCTACGTCAGGGACCATCTGCCGGCACTGATCGAGGGCCAAACACTTTCATTCCGTCTGGCAGTGGCCGGACGGCTGGCGGACTACGCCTTCAAGGCACGCGCCCTCGAACGCGAACGGCCGTTAGGCCGCGAGACGCTGACCATCCGCGTCACGCCGGATTCGCTGCTGCGTTTCGTGGTGGACCCGATCGACGTCACTTACCACATCGAGAGCCGGCAGCTGTTGCGCTACGTCGGCATCAGCAATCTGCGTTCACCTTCGGGAGAGCGATATGACACGCGCATTGACTTTGACCCGCCAGCCCCCTGAGCCGCTCAGCGCTCCGGAGCCGGACTCCGCACGGCCAGTCCGTGACAGTTTCCTGATTCGTCTGTGCGAGCGGGGTTGGATACCGGATCCACTCTTGCGCCTGGGCTGCCGCTGGCTGTGCCGCTCGCGGCTGGCGATGGAGCGCGCCGGCGATGTCACGGCCCGACAGCGGGCGCGTGTTCGCGCCTGGCACGCCGGCCCGATCGCGGTCAATACCCGGCAGGCCAACGAGCAGCACTACGAGGTGCCGCCCGGGTTCTTCGAGGCCGTGCTGGGGCCGCACCTCAAGTACAGCTGTGCGGTCTGGCCCCGGCCAGAAGCCTCGCTCGCGCAGGCCGAAGTCCATACCCTCGCGCTGACGGCGGAGCGTGCTCGGCTGGCCGATGGGCAGCGTATCCTGGAACTGGGCTGCGGCTGGGGCTCGCTGAGTCTGTGGATGGCGGCCCGTTTCCCACGGTCCCGAATCGTGGCCGTATCCAACTCCCAGTCACAGCGCGAGTGGATCCAGGCGCAGGCACGGGGTCGCGGCCTGTCCAACCTGGAGGTGGTGACCGCCGACATCAATCACTTCGAAACAGCGGAGCGATTCGATCGTGTCGTCTCGGTCGAAATGTTCGAGCACGTCCGCAACCACGCCGAGCTGTTGCGACGCATCCAGCGTTGGCTACTGCCCGACGGCCTGTTCTTCGTACACGTCTTCTGCCATCGCCAGCTGACCTACCCGTTCGAGGCCACCGGCAGCAGTGACTGGATGGCCCGACATTTCTTCTCGGGCGGCGTGATGCCGAGCTTCGATCTGCTGCCCTCCAGCGCGGACGGGCTCGTGCTGCTGCGGCGCTGGTGGATAGACGGTACGCACTATGCCCGCACCAGCGATGCCTGGCTCGCCCGGCTGGATGCCAACCGCAGCGTCGTGCAGTCGCTGTTCGAGCGCAAACTGTCCGCGGCGCAGGCAAAGCTCGCCGTGCAGCGCTGGCGCATGTTCTTCATCGCGGTATCAGAGCTGTTCGGCTATCGCCGGGGCCGCGAGTGGGGCGTGGGTCACTATCTGTTCGCGGCTCCGCTCGTATCCGCGCATGCTGCGGACGGCGCAGGCGCGTGATGCACGACATGCGTCACAAGGCGTTTGCCCGCCACGCGGGCTGCCTGGCGCTGCTGTTGGCCATCCTGCTCTGCGCCTGCGGCAGCGTTCACCTCGGGCGTCCGGAGGGCCCGGCGCGTGCGGCACCGTCCAGGCCCGTCGCGTATACCGTCATTCGGGATATTGTCGTCAGTCCGCCCGGATGGCCGCAGACACTGCTCGCAGACCTTTACCGTCCGGACGGGCAAGGTCCGTTCCCGGGCATCGTGCTGGTGCATGGCGGTGGCTGGAAGCGCGGCGACCGCGGGCAGGTGGAAAAGCATGCCAAGCGGCTCGCTGCCGATGGCTACCTGGTGCTCAACACCACGTATCGGCTGGTCCCCCGTGCGATATTCCCCGCACAACTGCAGGATGTTCAGCAGGCCGTGCTGTGGATGCGACGCTCGGGACCGCAGTACGGTGTCGATCCCGCGCGCATCGGCGGGTTCGGTTACTCGGCGGGCGCTCACCTGATCTCGCTCGCTGCAGCGGTCGCAGGCGATCGCGAGTGGGGCGCCGAGGGCACGGAGTTGCAAGCCATCGTCGCCGGTGGCAATCCCTCAGACCTGAGCCGGTACGAAGGCGGCAAGCTGGTACCCGCCTTCCTCGGCACCACTCAAAAAGAAAATCCGGAGTTGTTTCGCGCTGCGTCGCCCCTGACCCATGTCCGCCCTGGGCACCCACCGGTGTTCCAGTACCACGGCACGCTCGATGAGCTCGTGCCGATCGAACAGGCTTACGGCTACAAAGCCGCTCTGGACCGGGCCGGGGTTGCGAACGAGCTTTTCATCCTGCGCGGCCATGGCCACATCTCGGCCTTCTTTGCCGATGGCGATGCGATCGAGGCTGCGCTGGCGTTTCTCGACCGCTACCTGCGTCACGCCCAAACCCGCAAACCGCAGCCCGGCGTCAGGTCGGCAAAGGCGGCGGCGCGGTAAACAGCACCGGCCCGGTCGGCGCCCCGGTCGGCGATCCGCCGGCCGGCTCCAGGCTGACCGCCAGCGCCGCCGCGCGCGCCAACCGGGCGGCCAACTCCGGTTTCAGCGGGGTCACCGTTTCGCCCGTCTGCGGCAGCACACCGAGCGAGATCGGCGCGGCCTCGTCCTTGACCAGCAGCCACAGCTCCAGGTCGCGCCCGGCCGGCACAGGATAGGCAGCACCGGCGGTGCGGCAGCGCAGCTCGCCGCGTTCGAGATCCGCCTGCACCACCCACAGCGCCTGGCTGTCCTTGGCCTGCACGATGCCGACGTAGTCCGGCTCGCCCGGCGCCGGCAGCTGACGCAGCAGGATGCCCATCGCAAGCGCGGCCAGCGAGGCTACCAGCGCCACGCCCTGCCAGAAGCCGACCCGATCCCACAGCGCCGGCCGCGGCGCGGTGGGCGCTTGCGTCAGACGCTCGATGCGCCGCCACAGCTCGGCTGGCGGGATCTGCGGCGCCAGCTTCAGGCCCAGCGCCGCCAGCCGCGTCTCCCAATAGGTCTGTTCGCGCGCCAACGCGGGGATCCTCGCGCGCAGGCGTTCGAAACGCCGGCGTGCGCGGCCGCGCAGCGTGCCGAGCACGTACTCGGCCGCGAGCAGGGTCTGCAGTTCGGGACTGGCGTACTTCATGGCGATTCCAGACACTCGCGCAGGCGCTGCAGGCCGCGCCGCACCCAGCTCTTCACCGTGCCCAGCGGCTTGTCGAGGCGTCGCGCCAGCTCTTCATGCGTGTAGCCCTCGTAATAGGCCAGCAGCACACTGCGGCGCTGCTGGTCCTGCAAGGTTTCCAGACACTCGTTCAAGGCCGCCAGCGACTCGCCGGCGAGGCTGGCGTGCAAGGGATCGGCTGAGGCTTCACCCGCCTCTGCCCGAAGCGTATCCAGATCGACGCCATCGTCGTCGTCCAGCGAAACCTCGGGCCGCTGGCGCCGGATCAGGTCCAGCGCGCGGTAGCGCGCGATGCTCATCAGCCAGGTCAGCGGTGCGCCGCGCGCCGGGGCATAGGTGTCCGCTTTCTGCCAGATGCGCACGAAACAGTCCTGCAAGGCCTCCTCGGCCAGATCCCGGCGTCTGAGCATACGCAGCAGCAGCGCGAAAAGATGCGGCGCGGCGGCGCGGTACAACGCCTGGAACGCCGCGCGGTCGCCGCGGGCGGTGGCATGGAGCCAGTGTGCGAGCAGTTCCGGATCGGCCATGGGCCTAAAGCATACTGAACAAACGGCCGCTTGCGGCGGCTGTGCCGAGCTGTGGCCGGAATGCTAGGCTGAATCCATCCGCCAGCCGCCTGCGTACGAGCCAAACCATGAGCGACTATTACGCCTCCGAGGATCTCAAGAAGTTCGCCGGCATCGGCCGCCATGCCAAGCCACTGGCCGACGATTTCTTCAAGTATTACAACGCCGTCACCGGCGCGGATGGCGCGCTGACGCGGCGCGAGAAGGCGCTGATCGCGCTGGCCATTGCGCATGCGGAGCAGTGCCCCTACTGCATCGACGCCTACACCACCGCCTGCCTGGAGGCCGGCGCCAACCCGGAGCAGATGATGGAGGCGGTACACGTAGCAGCCGTCATGAAGGCCGGCATCACGCTGGTGCACGGCGTGCAGATGCAGAACCACCTCGACAAGCTGGTCCTCTGATGCTGACGCTGCTGGCACTCGCCTGCGTCGCGCTGTTGGCCTGGGCCAACGGCCCAACGACAATTTCAAGGGTGTCGCCACGCTGTTCGGCAGCGGCGTGTCCGACTATCGCAAGGCACTGTGGTGGGCCACCGGCACCACACTGTGCGGATCGGTCGCCGCGGTATTCTTTACCGCGCATCTGGTCGAAACCTTCAGTGGCAAGCTGTTCGTGGACGCCGGCACGCTGGCGACATCCGGTTTCGCGCTGGCCTTTGCGGCCGGCTGCGCCGCCACCGTGCTGCTGGCCACGCGCATCGGCGCGCCGATTTCCACCACGCATGCGATGGCCGGCAGCCTGCTCGGCGCCGCTTTCGCCGCGCCGGACTCGATCATCGACTGGGCACGCGCCGGAAAGAGCATCTTCCTGCCGCTGGCGGTCGGGCCGGTGCTGGCGGTGGCCGGCGCGCTGCTGCTGTATCCGCTGTTGACGCATCTGCGCGCGGCATTGGGGATCGGTCGCGAGACTTGCGTCTGTATCGGCGAGGAATGGGT
Organism: Nevskiales bacterium; assembly: GCA_035574475.1. Lineage (NCBI taxonomy): Bacteria > Pseudomonadati > Pseudomonadota > Gammaproteobacteria > Nevskiales > Nevskiales bacterium. Next base: position 17,832 of record DATLYR010000084.1, read on the forward strand.
GCCGCAGAACCAAGTCGCCGCCATCGCCGGGGTCCGCGTCAGCGTGGATACGGCCCAGGCCTGCCAGGACCGCTACCAGGGACAGGTGTTCGGCGTATCCGCGCAGCGCATGCTCGATGGCCTGCATTACCTGTCGGCCGGGCTGGTCAGCTTTGCGCGCGGCGTGAACGACACGCCCAAGATCGTGGCCCTGACCCTGATGGCCGCGCCCTTTCTCAAACCCGTGTCCTTCGGCCTGGTTGGCATCGCCATCGCCGTGGGCGGGCTGCTGGGCGCGCGCCGGGTAGCGCAAACCATGTCGCAGAAAATCACCGCGATGAATCCGGGCCAGGGGCTGACCGCCAACCTGATCACCTCGGGCTTGGTGCTGAGCGCCTCGCCGCTGGGCCTGCCGCTGTCGACCACGCATGTGTCCTGCGGCGCGCTGTTCGGCATCGGCGCAGTCACCGGGCAGGCGCGCTGGAGGACCATCGCCGGCATCCTGCTGGCCTGGCTTGTCACCCTGCCGCTGGGCGCGACTCTCGGCGCGATTTTCCTCAAGACCGCATTATGGCTCGGACACTGAAAAGGACTCCCATGAGCGAAACCCGCAAAGTGCATGAAAGCGTGCAGGACTACTACGGCAAGGTGCTGAAGTCCTCCGCCGACCTCAAGACCTCCTGCTGCACGGCCGAGGCGCTGCCGGCGTACCTGCGCGCGCTGCTCAAGGACGTGCATCCGGAAGTACAGGACCGCTTCTACGGCTGCGGCTCGCCGCTGCCGCCGGCGCTCGAGGGCGCCACCGTACTCGACCTCGGCTGCGGCTCGGGCCGCGACTGTTACCTCTTGTCGCGGCTGGTGGGGTCGCAGGGCCGCGTGATCGGCGTGGACATGACCGAAGAGCAGCTGGCGGTGGCGCGCAAGCACCGCGAGTGGCACGCCAGGCGCTACGGCTACGCCAACGTCGAGTTCCGCCAGGGCTATATCGAGGACCTGGCCGCCGCCGGCATCGCGGACGCCAGCGTGGACGTGGTGGTGTCCAACTGCGTGCTGAACCTCTCGCCCGACAAGCCGCGCGTGTTCCGCGAGATCTTCCGCGTGCTCAAGCCCGGCGGCGAGCTGTACTTCTCCGACGTGTTCGCCGACCGCCGCGTCCCGGCTGAGCTCGCCGCCGACCCGGTGCTGGTCGGCGAGTGCCTGGGCGGCGCGCTGTACGTCGAGGACTTCCGCCGCCTGATGGCGCAGGTCGGCTGCCTCGATGCGCGCGTCTGCAAGAGCACGCCGATCGCGCTCAACAACCCGGAGATCGAGCGCATGGCCGGCCACATCGGCTTTTATTCGCTCACGGTGCGCGCCTTCAAGCTGGCGCTGGAGGACCGCTGCGAGGACTTCGGCCAGGTCGCCACTTACCTCGGCAGCCTGCCCGAGGCGCCGCATGCCTTCGACCTGGACGACCATCACCATTTCGTCACCGGCAAGCCGATGCTAGTCTGCGGCAACACCGCCGACATGCTCGGCGCCACGCGCTATGCGCCGCATTTCCGCATCCAGGGCGACAAGTCCGTGCACTTCGGGCTGTTCGACTGCGGACCGGGCAAGCTCGTGCAGACCTCGGAAGCGGGCGCCAAGGCGGGTTGCTGCTGATGACCGTCATCCCGCTCAAGCAATTCCCCCCTCCCTCGACGGGAGCGGGCAGGGGGGAGGGTGAAGCGCCGCTCACTCCCACCCCTGCCCTCCCCCATCAAGGGGGAGGGAGAAATGCTTATGACTTCGAGCAGCTGCTGAGCGAGCGCAGGCTCGAATTGCCACCGCTGTCGGTCGAAACCCTGCAGGTCAACCTGACCAAGACCTGCAACCAGGCCTGCCGGCACTGCCATGTAGACGCCTCGCCCGCGCGTACCGAGAAGCTGTCGCGCGCCGGCGTCGAGAAGTGCCTCGAAATCCTCGCTGCGCATCCGCAGATCACGAAGCTCGACCTCACCGGCGGCGCGCCGGAACTGCACCCGGATTTCGATTTCTTCGTCGCCGAAGCGGTCAAGCTGGGTAAACACGTCATGGTCCGGCACAATCTGACCGTCACTTTCGACGGCCATCCGCAGACCGGCGAGTCCAAGGCCTATCTGCCGGAGTTCTTCGCCGCGCAGCGGGTCGAGGTCATCTCCTCGCTGCCCTACTACCAGGAGTACTTCACCGACGCGCAGCGCGGCAGCGGCGTGTTCCAGAAAAGCATCGAGGGCATCCGCCGGCTCAATGTGCTCGGCTACGGCCAGCCGGGCAGCGGCCTGGTGCTCAACCTGGTCTACAACCCGGTGGGCCCCTACCTGCCGGCCCCGCAGGCTGCGCTCGAGGCCGATTACAAGCGTGAGCTGAAAGACAGGTTCGGGCTGGTGTTCAACGGCCTGTTCACCATCACGAACATGCCGATCAACCGCTTCCGCCTGCACCTGGAAAAATCCGGTCAGTATGCGGACTACATGGACAAGCTGCTCGGCGCCTTCAACCCGGCGGCGGCCGAGGGCGTGATGTGTCGCCGGCTGATCTCCGTGGCGCAGGACGGCAGCCTGCACGACTGCGACTTCAACCAGATGCTCGACCTGCCCGTGCAGGACCGTGGCAGGCCCGCCAGCATCTTCGGCTTCAGCCTCGATCGGCTGCTGCAGCGGCGCATCCGCTTTGGCTCACACTGCCTGGGCTGCACCGCCGGCGCGGGCAGTTCCTGCGGCGGCGCGATCGCCTAGAAGCCAACGCATATCCGTCTGGTTCTGGATTGGCACTCATGCAGCCCATGACAAGCTCATTCGCGGCTAACAGCGCTAAACTTGCCGGACAGGCAATGCGCAACAGACCGAGGGAACTCCCATGAGCAGCGTTTACGATTTCAAGGCCAAGACCATCGATGGCAAGGAACAGTCTCTGGCCGAGTACAAGGGCAAGGTCATGCTGGTGGTGAACACCGCCAGCAAGTGCGGCTTCACGCCGCAGTACAAGGGCCTCGAAGCGCTGTACCGCAAGTACAAGGACAAGGGGCTGGTGGTGCTGGGCTTCCCCTGCGACCAGTTCGGCCACCAGGAGCCGGGCGACGAGAACGAGATCAAGAACTTCTGCTCGCTGAACTACGACGTCAGCTTCCCGATGTTCAGCAAGATCGAGGTCAACGGCCCGAATGCGCATCCGCTGTACAAGCACCTGAAGGGCGAGAAACCCGGCGTGCTGGGCTCGGAGGCAATCAAGTGGAACTTCACCAAGTTCCTGGTGGACAAGTCCGGCAAGGTGGTCAAGCGCTACGCCCCCACCGACAAGCCGGAGTCGCTGGCCAAGGACGTCGAGAAGCTGCTCTGACGGGCGGATGCCGCGGCCTTTAGCCGGTTATTGAAAAGGCGACCGGGGGACGCCCGATTTTTTCACCCCCACCCCAACCCTCCCCCCATCAAGGGGGAGGGGTTCTGACAGCCTGCTAAGGCCCCGACAGCGGCTGCAGCAGCAGTCGGTCCAGACGCTGGTCCGGCGCGGCGCGGAACTGCCGCAGCCCGATCGTCATCGCCAGATGCCCGTCGCGCGGCTGCGCGCGGTAGCTGCCGAACAGCCGGTCCCACCACGGGAAATTGAAGCCGAAATTCCGGTTGTACTCGTCCCCGTGCACCGAATGGTGCACACGGTGCATGTCCGGCGTCACCAGCAGCCAGCGCAGCCGGCGGTCCACGGGTGCCGGGATGCGCAGGTTGGCATGCTCGAACAGCGAGGTGGCGTTGAGCAGCGCCTCGAACACCAGCACCGCGAGCGCAGCGGCGCCGAGCACGGTGACTGCCGCCAGCTTGATCAGCATGGACAGCAGGATTTCCAGCGGGTGGAAGCGCACGCCGGTGCTGGCGTCGAAGTCCAGGTCCGAGTGGTGCACGCGGTGCAGCCGCCACAGCAGCGGGATGCGGTGCATGATCCGGTGCTGCCAGTAGATCGCCAGGTCGAGCAACAGCAGCGCCAGCGCGAACTCCAGCGCGCTCGCCCAGCCGACCTGGTTGAACAGCCCCCAGCCACGCGCCTGGACCTCTAGCGCCCAATCCACCGCCAGCACGGGGAACAGCAGGCGCAGCAGCAACGAATCCAGCGCCACGATCGTCAGGTTGTTGAGCCAGCGCGGACCCCGCGGCACGCAGGCCGGCCGCCGCGGCCACAGCGCCTCGGCCAGCGCCAGCGTCGTCAGCACGCCGATAAAGACGCCGAGGCGGAGTCCGGCCTCATGTTCGATCATTCGCGCGCTCCGGGCCGCTGTGCTGAAATACCCTGCATCACAGTGTAATCAGGAAACCCGCCCATGGCCTTTCCCCTGACCCGCCTGCGCCGGATGCGCGCGGATGAATTCTCGCGCCGGCTGGTGCGCGAGACGCGCCTGAGCACGGACGACCTCATCTACCCGCTGTTCGTGGTGGAGGGCAAGAAACAGCGCCAGCCGGTGGCCTCGATGCCCGGCATCGAGCGCCTGAGCGTGGACCTCTTGGCGCGCGAGGCCGAATCCCTGGCCAGGCTCGGCATCCCGGCGGTGGCGCTGTTCCCGGTGGTGCCCGCGGCCAAGAAATCCCTCGACGCGCGCGAGGCCTACAACGCCCGCGGCCTGCTGCCGAACGCGGTGCGGGCGCTGAAGAAGGCGGTGCCGGACCTGGGCGTGATCACCGACATCGCGCTCGACCCCTACACCAGCCATGGCCAGGACGGGCTGATCGACCGTAGCGGCTACGTGCTCAACGACGCCACCGTCGCGGTGCTGATCCGCCAGGCGCTGTGCCATGCCGAGGCCGGCGCCGACGTGGTCGCGCCCTCGGACATGATGGACGGGCGCATCGGCGCCATCCGCCGCGCGCTGGAGCAGCACGGCCACGTCAACACCCGCATGCTGGCCTACGCCGCCAAGTACGCCTCCAGCCTCTACGGGCCGTTCCGCGACGCGGTGGGCTCGGCCAAGGCGCTGGGCAAGGCCGACAAGAAGACCTACCAGATGGACCCGGCCAATGGCGACGAGGCCTTGCGCGAGGTGGCGCTGGACCTGGAGGAAGGCGCCGACATGGTCATGATCAAGCCGGCCCTGCCCTATCTCGACATCCTGCGGCGGGTGAAGGAACGCTTCGGCGCGCCGACCTTCGCCTACCACGTGAGCGGCGAGTACGCGATGCTCAAGGCGGCGGCGCAGAAGGGCTGGCTGGACGAGCGCGCCGCGGTGCTGGAATGCCTGCTGTGCTGCAAACGCGCCGGCGCCGACGCCATCCTGACCTATTACGCCAAGGCCGCGGCCGGCTGGCTGGCAGAGAACTGAGGCGATCGGCAGCGCAGGGCGCGCACTGCGCAGCCTGCGCCCGCTCAGTCGTCGTCCCGCCAGTGGCGGTCACGCCGGTCCCAATCGCGCCGATCCCAGTCGCGGTGATGGCGGACGTGATGCTTGTGGTGCCTGTGCCAGTAGCCATGCGCATGGCCGCGCGGATGGTGATGGAAGTGGTGCACGTGACGCGGCGGCGCGTAGTGGTAACGATGCACCGGGTAGCCGTGATAGTGATGGATCACGCGCGGACGGTGGTGATGATGGTGGTGACCGTCGTCGGCGATGGCCACGCCGATCGCCACGCCCACCAGACCGCCGAGCAGGGCGTCCTCGGTGTCGGCCTGCGCAGCGCCGTTCGCCACCAGGCCGGCGGCCAGCGCGGTTCCCAGGAGAATCTTCTTCATGAGCCTGCTCCTCGTGTTGGGATAACTCGCAGGCTTTTATAAGTCCGCCTCACTGAATCCGGCATGAATCGAATCTGAACAACCGCACGCACTTGAAAGCCCGGCCGCGAAACCGGAGACTCGCGCCCATGGATCGCTACGCCGTCATCGGCCACCCCGTCGAACACAGCCGCTCGCCGCGCATCCATGCGCTGTTCGCGCGCCAGACGGGGCAGGCGCTGCGCTACGAGAAGCTGCCGGCGCCGCTGGACGATTTCGCCGGCACGGTCCGGCGTTTCCAGGCCGCCGGCGGGCGCGGCGCCAATGTCACCCTGCCCTTCAAGCTCGAGGCACTGGCGCTCTGCGACCAGGCGAGCGAGCGCGCCCGGCGTGCCGGCGCGGTCAATACGCTGAGCTTCGCGGCCGACGGCCGCATCCAGGGCGACAACACCGACGGCGCCGGCCTGCTGCGCGACCTGACGGTGAATCTGGGCCTGTCGCTCGCGGGCCTGCGCATCCTGTTGCTGGGCGCCGGCGGGGCAGTGCGTGGCGTGCTGCAGCCGCTGCTGGAGGCTGCGCCCGCGGAACTACGCATCGCCAACCGCACCCCGGCCAAGGCACTGGTGCTGGCGGAAGACTTCGGTGGCGCACCGCTCGAAGGCGGCGGCTATGCGGAACTGGAAGGCCGGCAGTACGACCTGATCATCAACGGTACCTCCAGCGGACTGGCGGGCGAGCTGCCGCCGCTGCCGGAGGATGTGCTGATGCCCGGCGGCGTCTGCTACGACATGCTCTATGGGGACGCGCCCACCCCGTTCCTGCGCTGGGCCTTGGCGCACGGCGCCGGCGTCGCGGCGGACGGGCTGGGCATGCTGGTGGAACAGGCGGCGGAATCCTTCCTGATCTGGCGCGGCGTGCGCCCCGAGACCCGGCCGGTACTCAAGCAGCTGCGCGCGGAGCTCTAAGCCCGTTCAGTGATGCGCCGGCGCATCGGCCGGCAGGACTTCCAGCACCGCGGCCGGCGTCTTGTAGTCCTCGAGCGTCCGGCCCTCGGCCGGGATGTCCGCCCAATCGATGCGGCCCCGCTCGCAGAACTGCGCCACCTTGAAGTACAACGGGCCGGGCGCTTCCGGCAGGCGCAGGCGGATCACGAATTCGTCGTAGTGGGCGTCGGGCAGCGGCCCGCCGCGCCAGCTGACCGCGGCCACGTCCTCGGTGATGGTCCGGCCATGGCTCCGGTAAGGCACGGCGAGCTTCTCGATGCGCGTGGCCAGGCTCCAGCCCGGCTTGGGCATCGGCTTGGCCCCCGTCACCCCCGGCGGCAGCGTCACGGTCAGGCCGATGGTCGGTGATCCTGCGCAGCCGTGACCGACGCGGAACACGGCCTTGTAATGACTGCCGGCCGGTGCGCTCGGCTGTTCCAGAGTGACGTGCGCGATTGCCAACGCGTGCGCGAACATGAGTAGGCCGGCCAGGCCCGGGCGCAAAGAAGTCATCGGAGCGTTCTCTAGGTTGAAGATTTGTCGGAGTCGCCCATCTGGCGGCGCTGAGCCTCGACCTCCTTGTAGCCCGGCACCAGCACGCGCGCAGCGATGATGCCCAGTTCGAACAGCAGATACATCGGCACCGCCAGCAGCGTTTGCGAGAACACGTCCGGCGGCGTCAGCAACATGCCGACGATGAAGCAGCCGATCAGCACATAACCGCGCGCCGCGGTGAGCTGGCTGGGCATGACCACGCCGGCCCAGACCAGCAGCACGATCGCCACGGGGGTCTCGAAAGCCAGGCCGAAAGCCAGGAACATGCCCAGCACGAAATCGAGGTAGTGGCGGATGTCGGTCATCACCGTCACATGCGCCGGCGCGATGCTGACAAAGAAGCCAAACACCATCGGCAGTACCAGGAAGTAGGCGAAGGCCATGCCGAGATAGAACAGCAGCGTGCTGGACACCAGGAGCGGCAGAATCAAGCGGCGCTCGCTCTGGTACAGCCCCGGCGCGACGAAGGCCCAGGTCTGGTATAGCAGCCAGGGCATGGACAGGATCACCGCCAGCACCAGCGCCAGTTTGAACGGCGTCAGGAAGGGCGAGGCCACCTCGGTGGCAATCATGGCGCTGCCGGCCGGAAGTTTATCCAGCAGCGGCCCGGCGACGAAGTTGAAGATCTCGCCGGCATAGAAGGCCAGCGGCGCGAACACCACCAGCACGCCGATGATCATGCGCAGCAGCCGGTTGCGCAGCTCCAGAAGGTGCGCGATCAGCGGCTGCTCGGGCAGCGGCTCATTCACGGCGCGTGTCGTTCGGCGGTGTCGCGGTGTCGTCTACCGGCGCCTTCAGTTCGCGCTGCAGATCGCGGGCCTGCTCGCGCAGCGCCTGCGCCTGCACCTCGCGCTCCAGCTCGCTGGAGAAATGCCGGACATAGGATCGGGCGCGACCGGCCCACAGCCCCAGCGTGCGCGCGGCCTTGGGCAGGCGCTCGGGGCCGAGCACCACCAGCGCCACCACGCCGATCAGCACCAGCTCCCAGAATCCGATCTCGAACATGTGGCGTGCGGCGCCGGGCGCCGCGCTTACTTGCTGTCGTCCGGCTTCTGCTCGGGCAGGCCCGGCTTGGCCAGCTCGTTGCGCTTTTGCTCGGCGTCCTGTTCGCCTTCCTTCATGGACTTGCGGAAGTTGTGGATCGCCGCGCCGAGGTCGCCGCCCATGTTGCGCAGCTTCTTGGTGCCGAAGATCAGCACCACGATGGCCAGGATGATGAGCAGTTCCCAGATACTGATGCCGCCTAAACCCATGGTGATGACTCCTGCCGCTAACGCTTGCCGCGCGCGGCCTTTTCGTCCAGACCGGATACCCCGAAGCGCTGCGCCAGTTCATCGAGCACCGCGTCGGGCGTTAGCCCCTGGTGTTTGAGCAGCACCAGGGTATGGAACCACAGATCGGCGACCTCGTGCGTGAGCTGTCGGGCGTCGCCGGCCTTGGCCGCCAGCACGGTTTCGGTCGCCTCCTCACCGACTTTTTTCAGAATGGCATCGAGCCCGTCGCGATACAGTCGCGCCACGTAGGACTGCTCGGGATCGGCCTTGCGGCGCGCGTCCAGCACGGCGTCGAGGCGCTGCAGGATGTCGGGCGTGTCGCTCACTTACGGTAAATCTCCTCGGGTGCCTTGAGCACCGGATCCGCGGCGACCCAGCGCCCGTCCTCGAGCCGCTGAAAGAAACAGCTGTGGCGTCCGGTGTGGCAGGCGATGCCGCCGACCTGCTCGACGACCAGCAGCAGGCTGTCGTTGTCGCAGTCCAGGCGGATTTCGCGGACCCGCTGCACATGGCCCGATTCCTCGCCCTTTTGCCACAGTTTGCGGCGCGAGCGCGACCAGTATATGGCAAGGCCGCTTCTCGCCGTCTGCGCCAGGGCCTCCCGGTTCATCCAGGCCTGGGTCAGCAGCCGGCCGGAGCCGGCTTCCTGCGCGACCACCGGCACCAGTCCGTCGGCGTTCCAGGCGACCTGCTCGATCCAGTCGGGATAGCTCATCTCAGTCGCCTAGCGCCGGACATCGATGCCGCGCGCGGCCAGATAGTCCTTGGCCTCCTGCACGCTGTGCTGGGCGTAATGGAAGATGCTCGCCGCCAGCACCGCGTCGGCATGGCCCTCGGCCAGACCCTGGTACAGGTGCTCCAGCTCGCCGACGCCGCCCGAGGCGATCACCGGCACCGCCACCGCGTCGCTGACCATGCGCGTCAGCTCGAGGTCGAAGCCGCTCTTGGTGCCGTCCTTGTCCATGCTGGTCAGCAACAGCTCGCCGGCACCGTGGTTGACCATGAGCTGCGCCCAGGCCAGCACGTCCAGGCCGGTGGCCTTGCGCCCGCCATGGGTGAACACCTCCCAGCGCGGCGCGGCTTTCCTGCGCCGGCCGACACGCTTGGCGTCGATTGCAACGACAATGCACTGCGAGCCGAAACGCTCCGCAGCCTCGGCCACGAACGCCGGATTCTCCACCGCGCTGGTGTTGATCGAGACCTTGTCCGCGCCAGCCGAGAGCAGGCGGCGGATGTCGGCGGTCGTGCGCACGCCGCCGCCGACGGTGAGCGGGATGAACACCTGCCCGGCCACCGCCTCGACCACCTTGAACAGCGTCTCGCGCTTCTCGGCGCTGGCGGTGATGTCGAGGAACACCAGCTCATCGGCGCCTTCCTGATCGTAGCGACGCGCCACCTCGACCGGGTCGCCGGCGTCGCGGATATGCTCGAATTTCACACCCTTGACCACCCGCCCCTTGTCGATGTCCAGGCAGGGGATCACGCGCTTGGCCAGGCTCACGTCGTCTCCCCGGTGAGCTCGTCCACCAGCTTCTGGCAGGCCGCCAGGTCGAGATCACCCTCGTACAGTGCCCGCCCGATGATCGCGCCGGCGATGCCGTCCTCGGCCGCGGCGCAGAGCTGACGGATGTCATCGAGCGTGCTGACGCCGCCCGAAGCGATCACCGGGATGGTGATGGCGCGCGCCAGCGCGCGCGTGGACTCGAGATTGACACCCTGCATCATGCCGTCGCGGCCGATGTCGGTGTAGACGATGGCCTCGACGCCGTCGCGCTCGAAGTGCCGGGCCAGGTCCACCACGTCATGGTTGGACAGCTTGGACCAGCCGTCGATCGCCACCTTGCCGTCCTTCGCGTCCAGGCCGACGATGATGTGCTTGGGCCAGGCCGCGCACAGGTCGCTGACGAAGTGCGGCGCGCTGGCGGCCTTGGTACCGATGATCACCCACTGCACACCGGCGTTGAGATAGGCCTCGGCCGACTCCTCGTCGCGGATGCCGCCGCCGACCTGTATCGGCAGCTGGGGGAAGGCTTCGACAATCCGGGCCACCACCGCGGCATTGACCGGCTTGCCACTGGCGGCGCCGTCCAGGTCCACCAGGTGCAGCCGGCGCGCACCGGCCTCGACCCAGCGTTTCGCCACGGCGACCGGGTCGTCGGAGAACACCGTCACGTCGTCCATGCGCCCCTGGCGCAGGCGCACGCACTTGCCGTCCTTGATGTCGATGGCGGGGATGATCAACATGGCACGTTTCGTTTAAGCCTTACCGTCCCACTGCAGGAAATTGGCCAGCAGGGTCAGCCCGGCGCTCTGGCTCTTCTCGGGATGAAACTGTACCGCCAGCAGATTATCCCGCAACAACACCGAGCAGAACCGCTGCCCGTACTCGGTGGTACCGAAACAGTGCGCGGGCTCTGCGGGCTGCACGTAATAGCTGTGCACGAAATAGAAGGATGCCTGTGGGGCGATGCCCCGCCACAGCGGGTGCGAGCGCACGGGCCGTACCTGATTCCAGCCCATGTGCGGCACTTTCAGGCGCCCGACCTCGCCGGCGACCGGGTCGGGGAAGCGCCGCACCTCGCCGGGGAACAGCCCCAGCGCCTCGGTGCCGTCGTTCTCCTCGCTGTGCGCCAGCATGGCCTGCATGCCCAGGCAGATGCCCAGCATCGGCACCTGACCGGCGGCCTCCTTGATCAGCCCGACCAGCTCGAGCCGGCGCAGCTCGTCCATGCAGTGGCGGATGGCACCCACACCCGGCAGCACCAGCCGGTCGGCACGGCGCAGCTTGTCGGGGTCATAGCTGATCTCGACGCGCTCACCGGCCGACACGCGCTCGAGCGCCTTGGCGATCGAGTGCAGATTGCCCATGCCGTAGTCAATGACACCGATGGTGGCCATAACCGCAAGACGAAGCAGGACGCTGCTTAATCTTCTCCGGGGGGTAAGCCCGCGCAGCGGGCGCATGCCTGCGCGTAGCGCATGTCAAAGCGTGCCCTTGGTGGACGGCATCACCTCGCCCAACCGCTGGTCGCGGCTGACGGCCATGCGCAGCGCACGGCCGAAGGCCTTGAACACGGTCTCGGCGATGTGGTGCGCATTGCGCCCCCGCAGACAGTCGATGTGCACCGTCACCTGGGCATGATTGACGAAGCCCTGGAAGAACTCGCGCACCAGGTCCACGTCGAACTCGGCAATGCGCGCGCGCGGGTAGTCCACCTGGTATTCCAGGCCCGGCCGGCCGGAGCAGTCCAGCACTACGCGCGACAACGCCTCGTCCAGCGGCACATAGGCATGGCCGTAGCGCAGGATGCCCTTCTTGTCGCCCAGCGCCTTGGCGAAGGCCTGGCCCAGGGTGATGCCGATGTCCTCGACCGTGTGGTGGGCGTCGATCTGCAGGTCGCCCCTGGCGCGCACGCTGAGGTCGATCAGGCCGTGCCGGGCGACCTGGTCGAGCATGTGCTCGAGAAACGGCAGGCCGGTCTCGAAGGTCGCGCGACCGGTACCGTCCAGGTTGACAGATACCTCGATCTGGGTTTCCAGCGTGTCGCGCCGGAGGCTGGCTGTGCGTGCTGACATGATTTACAAGGCTCGGGAAGGGGTCATCCCGGGGGGCGCAGTGTCCGTGAGGGCTGCCGGTGGAGATGTCGGTGTGCCAACGGAAAGGCCCTTAGCATAACGCAGTCAGCGCGTGCTGAGCCAGAAGCTCACCGGGCCGTCATTGATCAGGCTCACCTGCATGTCCGCGCCGAAGCGTCCGCTCGCCACCGGGGCATGGCGGGCGCGGGCCCGTTCCAGCAGCCCCAGGAACAGGGCTTCGGCCTGTGCCGGCGGTGCCGCGGGCGTGAAGCTGGGCCGGTTACCCTTGCGGGTGTCGGCGGCGAGCGTGAACTGCGGCACCAGCAGCAGGCCGCCGCCGACCTCGCGCAGGCTCAGGTTCATGCGCCCCGCCGCGTCCGGGAACACGCGGTAGTCGAGCAGGCGCTCGAGCAGCCGCTCGGCATCCGCCTCACCGTCCTCGTGAACCACCCCGATCAATACCAGCAGCCCTCGGCCGATGGCGCCCACGGTCACGCCATTGACATCCACCCGCGCCTGGCTGACACGCTGCAGAAATCCGATCACCCGATCCTCCGTGGCGTTGTAGGGCCAAACCTACACCAAGTGCAGCGCTTGGCCGACTGCCTGCGCACAGGCGTCCTGACATACTGCCGCTCGCACGCGGTCAGAGACAAGGAAACAGGAAGCGTTTTGAAGACCGCGGCACAGGGAAGACCGGACGTTCAGGAAGAACAGGATGATCGCCGCTTCAGGGATGAAGCACTGAACACCCCAATCGCCGGCATCCGCCCGGCCCCCTTGGCCCGGCCTCCCCAGCCGGGTTTTTTGTTTCCACCCGCCTGCGCCGCTTACAATGCGGCAGCACATAATTCCCAGGTTCCCACCCATGCCCCAGTTGCTGAAACTTCTGGGCAGGCTGCCGCTGCCCCTGCTGCATCTGCTCGGCGTGACGATCGGCACTCTGCTGTGGTGGCTGCCGAGCAAGCGCAGGCGGGTGGCGCTGCGCAACATCTCCGCCTGCCTGCCGGAACTGGCGCCCGCCGAGCAGCGCCGCCTGGCCCACCGGGCGCTGATCCATGAAGTGCTGACGCTGCTGGAGTGTCCGTATCTGTGGTTCGCACCCGCCGAGAAGGTGCTGGCGCTGATCCGCGAGCGGCGCGGTGCAGAGCTGGTAGACCAGGCGCTACGACAGGGCAAAGGCGTGATTTTGCTGACACCTCATCTGGGCTCCTGGGAGGCGGCCGGGATGACGCAACCCCTGCTGCATCCGCTGACAGCGCTATACAAGCCGCAGAAGGGCGCCGTCAACCGCGTGATCTACCAAGGCCGCGCGCGTTTCGGCTGCAAGCTGGTCGCCACCGAGGGCGGCAAGATGCGCCAGGTGCTGCGACCGCTGCTGCAGAACCATGAAGCCGTGTACTTCATGCCGGACCAGGACCCGCCGCAGGGTCGCGGGGTGTTCGTACCCTTCTTCGGCGTGCTCGCGCACACGCCGGTACTGGTATCCAAGCTGGTGCAGCACACCGGCGCACCGGTCGTATATTTCTACGGCGAGCGGCTGCCCTGGGGGCGTGGCTTCATCGTGCATTACCGGCCCGCGCCGCCGCAGATCCACGACCCCGACCTTATGATCTCCGCCGCCGCGGTCAATGCCGGCCTCGAGGCCTGCATTCGCGAGTGCCCTGAGCAATACTGGTGGGGCTACGAGCGCTTCCGCCGGCGCCCGCCGGGCGAGCGCGGTTTCTACTGACAGCCCAAACACAGCGACGCGCGCGCCCGCGCGCGAGCGGGAGGACTCATCCGTGAAACGCCGCGATCTCATCAAGTCACTCGGCGCCGGCACGCTGCTGGCCGGCGGCCTGGCCGCCTGCGGCCGGCAGACGGCCGGCCCTGCGGGGGCCGACGGACCGCGCGCCAAGCTGCGCTGGAACATGGTCACCACCTGGCCCAAGAACTTCCCCGGTCTGGGCAGCGGCGCCGAATACCTGGCCAAGCTCATCGGCGAGTTGAGCGAAGGGCGCCTCACGGTGCACGTCTACGGTGCCGGCGAGCGCGTGCCGGCGCTGGAGGTGTTCGACGCGGTGTCGCGCGGCGCGGCGGAAATGGGCCATGGCGCCGCCTACTATTGGAAGGGCAAATCGCCGGCCGCGCCCTTCTTCACCTCGGTGCCCTTCGGCCTGACCGCGCAGGAAATGAACGGCTGGCTGTATTTCGGCGGCGGACTGGAACTGTGGCGCGAGCTGTACGCGCCCTTCAATCTGATTCCCTTCGAGGCCGGCAACACCGGCACGCAGATGGGCGGCTGGTTCCGCCGCGAGATCCGCTCGCTGGCCGACCTCAAGGGCCTGAAGATGCGCATCCCGGGGCTCGGCGGCGAGGTGCTGCAGCGGCTCGGCGTCACCACGGTCAACATCCCGGGCGGCGAGCTGTTCACGGCGATGCAGTCCGGCACCATCGACGCCACCGAGTGGGTCGGACCCTATAACGACCTCGCTTTCGGCCTGCACAAGACCGCCCGGTATTACTACTATCCCGGCTGGCAGGAGCCGGGACCGACGCTCGAATGCATCGTCAACAAGCAGGCGTTCGAGGCCCTGCCCGCGGACCTGCAGGCCGTGATCCGCTGCGCCTGCCAGGCCACCGGCCTGAACATGCTGGCCGAATACGCCGCACGCAACCAGGCCGCGCTCGACACGCTGGTGCGCGAACACGGCGTGCAGCTGCGGCCTTTCCCTGACGATGTGATGCAAGCGCTGCGCGAGACCTCGGCGCAGGTGCTCAAAGAGCTGGTCGCCAACGACGCCTTCAGCCGCAAGGTCTACGACTCGGTCGAACGGTTCCGTCGCAACTCGGTCGCCGCCACCGCCATCGCCGAGAAGGCCTATCTCGATAGGCGCGGGCTCGAGAGCCGCTAGTTGCCGTAGACGGCAACCGGCAGCCAGGTGGCCAGCGACGGCCAGAAGGCCACCAGCGCCAGCACCGTCAGCTGGATCAGGATGAAGGGCACCACGCCGCGGTAGATATCCAGCGTGCGCACCTGCGGCGGTGCCACCCCGCGCAGGTAGAACAGCGCGAAGCCGAACGGCGGGGTCAGGAACGAGGTCTGCAGGTTGACCGCCATCATCACCCCCAGCCAGACCGGATCCAGGCCCATCGCCAGCAGTACCGGGCCGACGATCGGCACCACCACGAAGATGATCTCGATGAAGTCGAGGATGAAGCCCAGCAGGAACATCAGCAGCATCACCACGAACATCGCGCCGAAGGCGCCACCCGGCAGGCCTTGCAGCAACCGGTGGACCAGCTCGTCGCCATGGAAGGCGCCGAACACCAGCGAGAACAGCGAGGCGCCGATCAGGATCATGAACACCATGCTGCTGACCTGCGCAGTGCCCTGCACCACCTCGCGCAGCTGGGCCAGGCCGAGCTGGCGGCGCAGCGCCGCGAGCAGCAGCGCGCCGACCGCGCCGACCGCAGCCGCCTCGGTCGGCGTGGCGATGCCGGCCATGATCGAGCCCAGTACCGCGACGATGAGCAGCAGCGGCGGCAACAGACCCGCGAGCAGCAGGCGGCCAAGGCCTGCAGCGTGGTGTTGCGCGCGCTCGGCAGACGGCATCGCCGGCATCCGTTGCGGCTGCCACCAGGCCACGGCGATGAGATACAGGATATAGACCACCACCAGCAGCAGGCCGGGAATGATCGCGCCCACGAACAGGTCGCCGACCGAAACGGTTTCTGCGGCGTAAATACCCATGCTGTTCTGCGCCTGCTGGTAGGCGGAGGACAGCACGTCACCGAGCATCACCAGAATGATGGACGGCGGGATGATCTGGCCCAGCGTGCCGGCGGCGCAGATCGTGCCCGAGGCCAGCGCCGGGTCGTAGCCACGGCGCAGCATGGTCGGCAACGACAGCAGGCCCATGGTGACGACGGTGGCCCCGACAATCCCGGTACTGGCCGCCAGCAGCATGCCCACCAACACCACCGCGATGCCCAGCCCCCCGCGCAGCGGCCCGAACAGCAGGGCCATGGAGTCCAGCAGCTGCTCGGCCAGCTTGCTGCGCTCCAGCATCACGCCCATGAACACGAACAGCGGCACCGCGATCAGGGTTTCGTTGGTCATGATGCCGAATACGCGACTGGGCGCCGCCAGCAGCTCCAGCGGATTGATCGCGCCCAGCAGCGTACCGGCGCCGGCAAAGGCCAGCGCCACACCGCCGAGCGTGAAGGCCACCGGATAGCCGAGCATCAGCGCGACGCATACGCAAGCGAACATCAGTAGCGCGAGCCACTCCATGGCTAGGCGTCCCGGCTGCCGCGCAGGCGGGCGACGAGGGACAGCGCCTGCGCCAGCGCCTGCAGCACCAGTTGCGCTGTCATCACCAGGATCAGCGTCTTGAGCAGGTAGACATAGGGCAGCCCGCCGGGCTGTGCGGAGGCCTCGCGGATGCGCCAGGCATCGGCCACGAAGCCGAGGCTGGCGGCGAACAGGAACAGCGCCACCGGCAGCAGGAACAGCAGGCTGCCGGCCAGGTCGGCCCAGTCCTTGGCGCGCGCGCCCCAGCGCGAGTAGAAAATGTCCACGCGCACGTGGCCGTCGCGGATCAGCGTCCAGGCCGCGGCCAGCATGAACAGCGTGGCATGCAGGTAGGTGACGCTCTCCTGCAGCGCGATCGAGCCGGTGCTGAACAGGTAGCGCAGCAGGACCACCGCGAAGTAGATCGCCACCATGGCCAGCGCCAGCCAGGACACGGCCCTGCCGATGCGCGCATTGAGCGCGGTGATCAGCCCGGCCAGACGCAGCAGCCGCGCCATCAGGGCAGCTCCAGCTGCGGGTGCGCGCGGTGGAAGCGCAGCAGGTCGCGGTACTCGTCCGGGTTCTTGGTGTGGGTCAGCTCGCCGCCGCGCGGGAAGTGCAGGTCGTACAGGCGCGACAGCCAGAAGCGCAGCGCGGCCGCGCGCAGCAGCACCGGCCAGGCGCGGCGCTCCGCGGCCAGCGGCCTGCGCTCGGCCACATAGGCCTGGGTGATGGCGGCATAGCGCCGCGGCTCGACGCGCCCGCCGGGCTGGCTGCACCAGTCGTTGACCGTCACCGCCAGGTCGTAGAGCAGCGCATCGTTGCAGGCGAAGTAGAAATCGATCACACCGGTCAGCTGCGCGCCCAGGAACAGCGCGTTGTCGCGGAACAGATCGGCATGGATCACGCCCTGCGGCAGCGCCTCGCGCTTGAGCCGCGCCTGGAACGCCAGCTCTTCGCGCAGCAGGCCGGCGTCGTCCTCCGACAGGCGCGGCAGCACCTGCGGTGCGGTACGTCCCCACCACTCGGGTCCGCGGTCATTGGCGCGCTGCAGGCGGAACGACTGCCCGGCCAGGTGCAGGTCGCCGAGGATCTTGCCGACCGCGCGGCATTGCTCGACGCTCGGGTCGCGGACGGTGACACCCTCCAGCTTCTGCACCAGCGCCGCCGGCCGCCCGCACAGCCGCGACAGAAACCGTCCCTGCGCATTGGCCACCGGCCGCGGCGCAGGAATACCGCGCAGCGCGAGGTGGTCCATCAGTGCCAGGAAATACGGCAGGTCGGCTTCCGCCGCGCGCTCGAACAGGGTCAGCACCCAGTGGCCGTCGCGGGTATTGACGAAGTAGTTGGTGTTCTCGATGCCGTCCTTGATGCCCTCGTAGCCGATCAGGTCGCCGACCGGATAGCCGCGCAGGAACTCCTGCAGCGCGGGGCGCGAGACCTTGGTGTAGACCGACATAGGGAAGACGGGCTGGAAACCGGCCCTGCATGATAACCGAGCCGTCGCGGGCCCAGCCAGCCGCGCAGTCATCGGCCCGGGTCGATCCGCTTGAGGAACACCCGCATTTCCTTGGCCGCCTGCCGATCGCCGCGCGCCTCGGCCACGGCGATGCCGCGGGCATAGGCCGCGGCCGCCTCCTCGCGACGGCCGGCCTCGGCCAGCGCGCGGCCGTACAGCTTCCACGCGGCGGAGTAGTCCGGATCCAGCGCCACCGCGCGCGCCAGATGGTCGGCAGCCGCCTGCGCCTCACCCGCCTTCAGGCACAGCTCGCCCAGCGTGAAGCGCAGCAGCGCGCCGTCCTGGCCCTTTGCCAGCAGCGCCTCGAGATTCTCCCGCATGCTTTTCATGCGCTTCGCGCAGGCATACGGTCGCATCCGCGACCGTACCCACAACAAGCAAGACGCAAGGCTATCTCCGCCAGAACGCGGGGGTCAGGACGGCCAGCAACGTAAACAGCTCCAGGCGCCCGACCAGCATCGCGAAGATGCAGACCCACTTCGCCACCGGCCCGACCGTGGTGAAGTTGGCGGCGACCTCGCCCAGCCCTGGGCCCATGTTGTTGATGCTCAGCGACACCGCGGACAACGCCGTGAGTGGCTCCATGCCCAGCGCCATGAGCACGAACCACAGCAGCAGGAACAGGATCACGTACACGGCGAAGAAGCCGGACACCGCCGCCAGCACCTGCGGCGAGACCGCGCGCCCGCCGATCTTGACCGGGATCTCGGCCGATGGGTGCACGATGCGCAGGATCTCGCGGTAGCCGTATTTGGCCAGCAGCACGATGCGGATCACCTTCATACCGCCGCCGGTGGAGCCGGCCGAAGAGCAAAAGGCGCTGCTCATGATCAGGATGATCGGCAGTGCGCCCGGCCATAACGTGTAGTCGGCGGTAACGAAGCCGGTGCTGGTGGCGAACGACACCAGCTGGAAGCTGCCGAAGCGCAGCGACTCCAGCAGGCTGTCGTAGCGGCCATGAAAATACAGGCTGAGGCTCACCAGCAGGGCCAGCAGGCCGAGGAAGCTGACATAGACCAGGAACTCGGAATCGTTCAAGTAGATGCGCGCCGTACCGCGGTGCAGGGCCATAAAGTGCAGTGAGAAATTGCTGGCGCCCACGACCATGAAAAGTATGGCGATGCTCTCGATGAGCGCGCTGTTGTAATAGCCCAGGCTGGCGTCGTAGTTGGCAAATCCGCCGGTCGAGAGCGTGGCGAAGGCGTGGCAGACGGCGTCGAACGGACTCATGCCGGCCAACCAGTACGCGAGGATGCATAGGCTGGTGACCATCGCATAGACCAGCCACAGTGCACGCGCGGTCTCAGTAATGCGCGGGGTCAGCTTGCTGTCCTTCATCGGGCCCGGCGTCTCGGCCCGGTACAGTTGCATGCCGCC
>DATLYR010000085.1 GCA_035574475.1 Nevskiales bacterium
GGCGTCGATGTCGCTGTCGAACTCGACCCGCCGCAGCGTGAAATCCAGCGTGCTGGCCGCGGTCGGCTGTGCCGAGGCATAGGCCGCGAGCGTCTTGTTGTCGTAGGCGTCGTCCTCGTCGCCGTCCGGGAAGGCGGACACGCCGTCGGTTTCGGACAGGTTGAAGGTCAGGCCGTAGTTCAATCCGGCATCGCCCCCGTGCAGGCCGCCGCGCGCCGCATGGCTGCCATAGCGGCCGGTTTCGAGCTGCACGCGGTTGCGCGCACCGGCGCCGCGCCGGGTGAAGATCTGGATCACGCCGCCGATGGCGTCGGAGCCGTACAGGGTGCTCTGCGGCCCGCGCACGACCTCGATCCGCTCGATGTCGTCCACCGCCAGCCCGGCGAAGTCGAACTGGTTGGTCGGGTTGCTGGGATCGGTGGCCTCGATGCCGTCGATCAGCACCAGCACGTGGTTCGACTCGGTGCCGCGCAGGAACACCGACACCTGCTGGCCCGGCCCGCCGCTGCGCACCACGTCCAGCCCCGGCACCGTGCGCAGCAGGTCGGCAACGTCGGTCTTCTGGCTTTTTTCGATCTGCGCGCCGGTGATGACCGTGACCGAGCTGCCCACCTGCTCGGCCGGGGTTGCGCCGCGTGTGGCGGTGACCACCGTGGCCGGCAATACGGGGGCCTCATCCGGGGTCTCGGCCAACAGGCCGAACGGGAAACTGAGGATCAATGCCGCAAGAATGCGGCCGGTTTGCTGGCGGCTCATGACGCACACTCCGTAGTCCACGCACACCCGCGTGGGGTTGTTGGGAGATGCGCGGAAGACTCGGAAGGTGGCTGTCGGCGGCAGGGGCCGGCAGCACACGCTGTCGCCCTCCGCGACATCGGCTTATGCGTCAGGCCGGTCTCCGGGCTCGCGAGCGCCGCTTCCTTCGATGTCGAAGTCGCGGCCGCCAGTCACCTTCCCATCCTTGAAGAACAGTGGTGATCGACTGGCTTCTGCTCGCCTACCGTTGCGGGGGCAGCGCCGGAATGGTTCTCGCGTGGGCGACAACGCACCGGCTTCCCGTTTCACCCCGGCCGGCGGATCGCCGCCGGGGCACCTGGCGCAGGAGCGGAACTGTAAACCAAGCCCTGTGGCTTGTCATCGTCAGGGCGCAGCACCTGGCTCGGTGATCTTGATTGGCGCCAGCGTGTGCTTGCTGCCGTAGACGTCGTACCACTCGCGCGATTGCGCGCTCAGACGCAGATCCTCCCAGACGACGTAGGGCTCGGTGCCCAGCGTGCGCCCCATGTTGCTGGTGGCATAGATGATGTTGCTGGCGATGCGCAGGTTTCCGTCCTGCCGCTCCCATACGCTGACCGCGGTCTTGCGCAGCTGCACGCCGTTGCGCTGCAGGCGTGCCCAATAGCCGATCGCCTCGCGCGGCGCGAAGCTTGCGCTCCACAGGCGGTCGTTGAAGAACTCCAGCTTGAGCCGACCGGCGTGTCCAAGGTGCTGATAGGCGGGGACCACGAAGCTATCGAGCTTGTAGGGCGGGTAGTCGTCCGTGCCCTCGACGTGCAGGCGCTCGACCGACCAGGCCAGGCCCGTGGCCTGCAGCTGCTGCGCCACCTGCTGCTGGCTGTCGTAGCTGCGAAAGCCGTCGATCAGCGTGACGCGCGGCTCCTCGACGCGCAGGTAGGCGCTGAAGTCGGGCCGGGCCTGCCTGCCCCGCCACCACTCCGGTTTCAGCCACAGGACCAGTGCGACCGCCGCAAGCGCCGCCGCAGCCCCCACCCGCAGCCAGCGACGCCGGTCCATGCGCGACCTCAGGCCAGCAGGCCGCCGATCAGCGCGCCGAGCAGCAGCGGGCCGATCTGCACCAGCACCAGCACGAAGGCACTGGCACCGAAGATCGCACCCACGATCGGCAGTCCGGTGAGGCTGGCGCCGAGCACGAACAGCGCGACCGCCAGCACCAGCGCAGGCAGGATTGCCGCCAGCAGGCCGGCACCGACGCCGCCCGCCAGCCTGCCGCCCACGATGCCGGCGATCAGCGGCCCGATCCCGGGCAGCCAGAACAGCAGGATGGACAGCAGGATCATCCAGAACGCGCCCATTAACACACTGCCATCGTTGTCGGCCATGGCCGTCCTCCGTGAATCACTTGTCGGGATCGCTGGGGCGGCTGCACTCGCCCAGCGTGCGCGAGTACAGGTTCGCGCCCTCGCAGGTGCTGATGCACTTGAGCCAGACCTGCCGGATGGCGAGCGACAGGCCCTGCTGCGGACGCCCGCGCACGTGCTTGCGACATTTGCGCGGCGTGGCCTTGATCGCGCAGGCACGCTGCTGTTCGAAGCTGGTGGCGGTCGCCGTGCAGGCCTCGACCGTGCGCAGCACCTCTTCGTTCAGCGCGGCACCGGCCGCCGCCGGCAGCAGCAGGAGGGTCAGCATCAGCGCAGGCACGTCATTCCTCCACGGCCGGTCATTGCGCTCAAGACTAGGCCAGCAGCGAAAAATCGGCAACGAACCGCCCCGTGGCGAAGACCATTCGCCCCACCGATCGCCATATGAAAAGACTGCCCCGGCACCGGCGGGACGTGCCGCGGCGGCCAGGCTCATGAGGACGGTTTCAGCAGATCGAGCAGCTCGCGCACACGCGGATCTTCGGGGAACTTGCGCTGCAGGACCAGCGCCACGCCGTAGGCATCCAGGTGCGCGATGCCGCGGCCCAGCTCGCTGCCCGGAATCGGAATCACGCGCAGTTTCGGATCGGCACCCTCGGCCAGCAGCAGGCGCAGCAGTTCCGGCTGGCGCCCGATGACGGCGCCATGCAAGGGCGTGAGGCCCACTGCGCTGTATTGGTCGATGTCGCAGCCCAGCTGCAACAGCAGGTGAATGGTCTGCTGTACGCGCTCGCTGTCGTTGTCGTACAGGCCATAGGCACTGGTCGCCAGGCCAACCGGACCCTCCGGCGAGCTCGGCAGGAAGGGACAGCGTCCCTCTTTCTTCAGCTGCCGTTGTGCCCGCCAGGCGCGTAAACGCTCACCGCTGACGGCCTGCACGATGAGTGAGCCAGCGTCGCTTTGCAGGTCTTCTGCCCGTGGCGGCTCGGGCTCGCAGCCGGCCAGCACCAGGGCCAGCAGGGCCAGCAGGGCCGACGCCAGGCCGGCAGAAACGGGGCCATCACGCATGATGGCGATGATACCGCAGCCCCGCGCCATGGCCGCACTGCGCTACAATGCAGGTTCTTTCACCCCTTCCCTTCACAGGTTTCCCATGCAGATCACCGACCGCCGCGTGGCGCAGTTCCACTACACGCTCACCAATGACCAGGGCGAGGTGCTCGACTCCTCCGTCGGCCATGAGCCGCTGACCTACCTGCACGGCAAGGGCAACATCGTGCCGGGGCTGGAGAAGGCGCTGGAAGGCAAGCAGGCCGGCGACAAGCTCAAGGTGTCGGTGCCGCCGGAGCAAGGCTACGGCCCGATCCATCCCGAGCTGATCCAGTCGGTGCCGCGCGAAGCCTTCCAGGGCGTGGCGGACATCCAGGTCGGCATGCGCTTCCAGGCCGAGACCGGCCACGGCCCGGTGCTGGTGCGCGTGACCGGGGTCGGCGCGGATACCGTGACCGTGGACGGCAACCACGAACTGGCCGGCCAGACGCTGCACTTCGAGGTCGAGGTGACGAACGTGCGCGACGCCAGCGTCGAGGAAGTGCTGCACGGCCATGCCCATGGCCCGGGCGGCCACCCGCATTAGTAGGGCGGATGGTGCGAATCTTTTCCCTCCCCCTCGAGGGGGGAGGGT
>DATLYR010000086.1 GCA_035574475.1 Nevskiales bacterium
GCGCCGGCGCCGCTGGGCGCGGTGCTGGCGCTGGCGATGGTCAATGCCGCCTACGCGCCGCAGGTCGCCGCCTACCAGGCGATGTTCGGGCCCATCGACCCGCGCAAGCAGATGTTCGTGGCCGCGACCGACACCTTCGCGCGCGCCTATTCGCAGACCTTTTCCGACATCGCGCGCGACTACGGCGTGTACGTGGTGGCCAGCAACAACCAGGCGCGCTACCGCGCCTCGAAAGACCCGGCCGAGATCGCCCTGTTCAAGGATCCGGACCTGGCGGCGGTGGACGAGGTGTACATCGCCCTGGATGCGCGCGTGACCAACCAGACCGCGATCTGGGGGCCGCGGGACGTCAATCCCGAGGCGCCAGCAGGCGAGAAGAACCTGCTGTTCCGCAACGATAAAGTGCCGATCACGGCGCTCGAGCGCGACCTGATCGCCATCGACGAAGGTCCGGCCACCGGCGACGAAGCACGCGCCAATGCCGCGGGCGTGGTGGTGGCCGGCTTCCGGCTCGGCTTCGCCACCTCGCTGCCGGCCTTCGCCTGGGGCTATGACTTCGGCCAGCGGCCGGCGGGCCTGGAACCCTGTGCCGATGTGCGCATCAGCTACATGCCCTGTATGGATGCGCTCGGTGTGGACGTGGTGGTGCAGGCCGAGGCCAATCCCGGCCGCTGGGCGGTGGAGCAGGCCGGCGGCTGGCAGCCGCTGGAGTGGATGGATTCCACCTGGCGCAGCGTGGCCGAGCCGACGGTCAAGTTCCGCTACAACATCACACCGCACATGGTCGGCAACCTGCTCGATCTTGTGTTCGACGGTCAGAGCGCGATCACGAAACGCGGCGCGAATGCGCCGCTGCGGCACTATGTCGGCAACACCGAGTTCAACCCGGCCACCGATCCGGCCGAATACCAGATCTATGCCGGTGGCAAGCCCGAGTTCCTGGTACTGGCGCCCTGGGTGACGGCCGACGCGCCGCGGAACGAACTGCGCGCCACCGGCGCCAGGCTCGCCGCCGGCAGCAACGATCCGCTGGAGAACGATTACCTGGAAACCGCCGTGTGGGCGGACTTGGTACGATGACCAAAGGCGCAGGCCAGCTGAGGGGATGAAATGAACTTCGACGAATACCGCAAGCACGACGGCCTTGGCCTGGCTGAACTGGTAGCGAAGAAAGAAGTCACGCCGGCCGAGCTGCTGGAGGTCGCGATCGCGCGCGCCGAGGCGGTCAACCCCAAGCTCAACGCGATCATCATCCCGATGTACGACCTCGCGCGTGAGCGGGCCAGGCAGGCTCTGAGCGGGCCCTTCGCCGGCGTGCCCTTCCTGGTCAAGGACCTGTTCCAGGAATACGCCGGCGTGCGTGCCGCTTACGGCTGCAAGGCGCTGAAGGCGGCCAACTACACCGCCGACGCGCATGCCGAGATCACCGCGCGCTGGCTGAAGGCCGGCACCGTGATCTTCGGCCGCACGAATACTCCGGAATTCGGCGCCAAGGGCATTACCGAGCCCGACGCCTGGGGCCCGACGCGCAATGCCTGGAACCCGGCGCACACGCCGGGCGGCTCCTCCGGCGGCTCGGCCACGGCGGTTGCCGCCGGCATCGTGCCGATGGCCGGTGCCAACGACGGCGGTGGCTCGATCCGCATCCCGGCCAGCGCCTGCGGGCTGTTCGGCCTCAAGCCCGGGCGCGGCCGCACGCCCTGGGGCCCGCGCTACGGCGAGCTGATGCACGGCGCCGCGATGAACCATATCGTCTCGCGCTCGGTGCGCGACAGCGCGGCCATGCTGGATGCGACCCACGGGCCGGAACTGGGTTCGCTGTTCCGCATCGAGCCGCCCGAGCGGCCTTATATAGAGGAAGTGACCCGCGACCCCGGCAAGCTGCGCATCGCCTTCACCACGCGCTCGCCGATCGGCATGCCGGTGCATCCCGAGGCGGTGCGCGCGGTGCGCGAAACCGCTCAGCTGCTGGCGTCGCTCGGCCACCATGTCGAGGGCGCCGAGCCGGAAATCAACGGCCTGCAGCTGGCGGAGGACTTCATCACCATGTGGTTCGCCAACTGCGCCGCCACGGTAGACGAGATCAAGAAACAAACCGGCTGCGGCGATTCCGGCTTCGAGCTCGACACGCTGGCCATGGTCGCCTTCGGCCACGCCAGTCGTGCCAGCGAATACGTGGCCGGCTACCTGCGCTGGAGCGACTACGCCCGCAAGCTCGGGGAGTTTCACCAGAAGTACGATCTTCTGATGACCCCGACCTGGGCCATGCCGCCGGCGCGCATCGGCGAGATCGTGACCCCGCGCTGGCAGCAGGTGGCGATGAAGATCCTCATGGCGCTGGGCCTGACGCGCGTAGTCCTCAACTCCGGCATGATCGAGAAGATGGTGCAGGAAAACCTCAAGTGGGTGCCGTTCACTCAGCTCGCCAACCTGACCGGCGTGCCGGCGATGTCGGTGCCGCTGCACTGGACCACCGGCGAGATCCCCGCGCCACAGCCGGGCGACGCGCTGCATCCCGAGCGCAAGGCCAGCCAGCAGCCGCCGGCGGTGCCGGGCCTGCCGATGGGCGTGCAGTTCGTCGCGCCGCACGGCGGCGAGGGCTTGCTGTTCCGCCTGGCCGGCCAGCTGGAGCAGGCCAAACCCTGGTTCCACCGCGTTCCGGAGCTGTGATGAGCGCCCTGCGTTCCACGCTCGATTTCGCCCGTTTCCTGCCCAAGGCAACGAATGTCATCGAGGTGCCGGCGGACCTCGGGCCGCTGACGCAGATTGACCACAAGGGCGAATGCGACCCGCGCGACGTCGGCCTCGAGCCGCGCCAGGTCGCGGACATCTGGCAGTCGGTCGAGGATTTCTACCGCACCGGCATGCAGCCGGGCATCAGTCTCGCGATCCGCCGGCACGGCCGGCTGGTCCTGCACCGGGCCATCGGCCACGCGCGCGGCAACGGACCGGCCGATCCGCCGGATACGCCGAAGATGCCGATGCGGCTCGACACGCCGGTGTGTCTGTTCTCCGCCTCCAAGGCGATCACTGCGATGCTGGTGCACAAGCTGGTCGAAGATGGCCGCCTGCGCCTGCGCGACCGGGTCGCCGAGTACCTGCCGGAATTCGGCGTGCGCGGCAAGGACAAGACCACCCTGCTCAACGTGCTGTCGCACCGGGCCGGCATCCCGTCCATCCCGCTCAAGGATCCGGATCCGGCGCTGCTGCAGGACTGGGACAGCATCGTGCAGATGCTGTGCGCGGCCAAGCCCCTGCACGTGATCGGCTGGATCCAGGCCTATCACGCCATCACCGCCGGCTTCGTGCTGGGTGAAGTGATACGCCGCGTGACCGGCCGCGAGCTGCGCGAGCTGATGACCGAGACCTTCCGCCGGCCGCTGGGCTTCCGCTACTTCAACTTCGGGCTCGAGCGGGCAGAGGACCGTGCCCAGGCGGCTTTCAACTACTTCACCGGCTCGGCGCTGAAATTCCCGCTGAGCTACGTCGCGCGTCGCGTGCTGGGTGTGGACTTCGAGCGCGTCTCAGCGGTCGCGAACGAAGAGAACTACATGACCGCGGTGGTGCCGGCCGGCAACGTGTATGCCACCGCCGACGAGTCCTGCCGCTTCTTCCAGATGATGCTCAACGGCGGCGAGCTGGACGGCGTGCGCGTGTTCGAGCCGCGCACGCTGGTCAAGGCCACGCGCCCGGTCGGCGTGATCCAGTTCGACCGCTCGCTGATGATCCCGATGCGCTTCTCCGCCGGCCTGATGCTGGGCGAGTGGCCGGCCGGCCTGTACGGACAGAACTGCGGCGAGGCCTTCGGCCACCTCGGCTTCATCAACATCGTGTGCTGGGCCGATCCCGCGCGCGACATCTCTGCCGCGCTGCTCACCACCGGCAAGTCCATGGCGCTCGAGAACCTCACCAGCTTCTACAAGGTGCTGCTGGCGATCAGCAACAACTGTCCGCCGGTGCCGCGCGTGCAGCGCCCGGCGTGGACGCTCGCCTAGCCGCGAGCGAGCGGGGCGGTTGCGGGCTGGCTGAAATCGGCCAGCTGCGCGTCGAGCGCGCGTTTGAAGGCCGGCCGCGCGGTACAGCGCTCGAGGTGGTCGGCCAGGCGCCGGTCGCGGGTCACGATATCGGTGTGTTTCAGGATCCTCAGCACCGTGGTCATCTGCGGACCCCACTGGCGTCATGTCCGACCGCCCGACCCAGCGAGCCATGGCCGATTGCAGACACATGCGGACGGCGTGAAAATCGCCCCGTGGCCAGACATGTCTGCCGCATGAGCGCCTGTTTCAGATCCCCAGTGCCAACCTCCAGTGCCACCTGACATGAAAACCCCCCGCAGAACGACATCCCGGCGTGCGCAGCCGGACGCGTCTGCTGCGCCGGCAGCGTCCACGCCGGTGCTGGGCCTGGCGCTGGGCAGCGGCTCGGCGCGCGGCTGGGCGCACATCGGCGTGATCCAGGAACTGGAGGCGATGGGCATCCGTCCGCAGGTGGTGGCGGGCACTTCCATCGGTGCGCTGGTCGGTGCGGTGTATGTGTCCGGCCAGCTCGATGACTTGGCGCGCTGGGTTCGGACCCTGACCTTGCGCGACGTTTTCGGCCTGCTCGACATCAGCTTCACCGGCGGTGTGGTGAAGGGCGAGAAACTGTTCGGTTTCTTCCACGAGCAGCATCGTAACCCGAACATCGAGGAGCTGGCGCAGCGTTACGTGAGCGTGGCCACCGACATGCACTCGGGGCGCGAGATCTGGATCACGCGCGGACCGATCCTGGCGGCGGCGCGCGCCTCCTGCGCCATGCCCGGTGTGTTCTCGCCGGTGAAATACCGCGAGCGCTGGATGCTTGACGGCGGCCTGGTGAACCCGGTGCCGGTGTCGGCCTGCCGCGCGTTTGGCGCAGATGTCGTCATCGCGGTAAACCTCAACGCGCAGCTGGTCGGTGCGCACCTGTCGCGCCAGAGCCGGCGGCAGGTCGAGGCACAGGCGCGCGATGTGGAGGAACGCGGGTTCTGGCAGCGGGTGCGTGGCTACTTCAGTGCCGAGCCGGACGGGTCGCCGAGTTTCTTCGACGTCGTCGCCACCAGCATCAACATCATGCAGGACCGTATCACGCGCAGTCGCATGGCGGGAGACCCCGCCGAGCTGACGCTGGTGCCGCAGCTGGAGGACTTCGCGCTGATGGATTTTCACCGCGCGGACGAGGCGATCCGCGAAGGGCGGCGGCTGATCCGCCGCTACGCGGACGATATCCGCGCCTGGACCGGTCAGGCAGCGAACCCGGCGGCCGACCGGCGCAAGCGCCCGCGTCGCTGAAAGAGTGCCGGTTTCAGTCGTCCGGTGCTTGCAGTATCACCGGCACTTTCAGCCATTCGCCTTCGCGATACACGCCGAGCACGATGCGCTCTCCCGGCCGGTAGCGGTCGAGCGCGGTCAGCAGCTCGCCCAGCCGCGATACCGGCTGCCCGTTGACCGCCGTAATCACGTCGCCGGCGACGATGCCGCCGTCGGCGGTCTCGCGCGTGCCCCGCAGCCCGGCGCGCGCCGCAGCCGAGCCCGGCTGCACCTCCAGCACCAGCACGCCCGTCACGCCCAGCCGGGCCGATACGCGTGCGGATAGCTCGTCGCTGGCGGTGATGCCGAGTGCGGGCCGTCGGTAGCGCCCGTGCGCAATGAGCTGCGGTACGACACGACTGACGGTGTCGATCGGCACGGCGAAGCCAATCCCGGCGTAGGCGCCGGAGGGCGAGTAGATCGCCGTGTTGACGCCGATCACGCGGCCGGCGCTGTCCAGCAGCGG
Source organism: Nevskiales bacterium (assembly GCA_035574475.1). NCBI lineage: Bacteria > Pseudomonadati > Pseudomonadota > Gammaproteobacteria > Nevskiales > Nevskiales bacterium. The sequence continues at coordinate 5,794 of DATLYR010000086.1, forward strand.
ACCGCCGGAGTTGCCCGGGTTGATGGCGGCGTCGGTCTGGATCAGATGCTCGATGGGCACGCCGTCGTCGCTGGGGATGGCGCGATCGAGCGCGGAGATGATGCCGGAGGTGAGCGTGTGGTCGAGGCCGAACGGGTTGCCGATGGCGAATACCTTTTGTCCGACCTTGAGGTCGTGGCTGGTGCCGAGCGCCAGCCGCGGTGGCGGGTTGAGCGGCACCTTGATGCGCAGCACTGCCAGGTCATGTTCCGGGCTCGCCCCCACCAGCTCGGCGTTGAAACGCCGCTGGTCGGCCAACCGCACCTGCGCCTTCTGCGCGTCACGCAGCACGTGCCAGTTGGTGACGATGTGGCCGCTGTTGTCCCACACGAAGCCCGAACCCGTACCCTGCGGCACCTCGAACACGTTGCGTGTCCACACGTCCACGACGCGGGCGATGGTGGTGATGTATACCACGGCCGGGCTTGACTGCTCGAACAGTGCGATCGTGGCCTTCTCGTCCGCAGCCAGTTCGCCGCGCGGCGCGACCACGGGCGTGACCGGCTCATGGCGCGCAAGCCAAGGCTGCACCTGTGCCCAGGCCATGGCGCCGAGCACGCCGAACAGGAGCAGGAAGAGGAGGTTGCGGACGAAGCGCTCGAGACCCATGTGACACTCCCGTTGTTGCGGAAGGAGTGGCTGGGAATCATACCCCAGTGCGCAGGGGGATCAGAGCGGGTCTATGCGTTCCATGAGGCGGCCCGTCGCCACCAGCTCCATCCACTCGTCGGCCAGCTGCTGGCCGGCCACCACGCAGGCCCTCCAGTCACGGATGCGCTCGTCGTCGTGGCCGGCGTAGCGGTAGAAGTCGTGCCGGTCGGGGATGCGCTTTTGCGGCAGCCGCTCGATGAACGCAGCGGAGGGCGCGATCAGCAGCGTGTGGTCCAGATTGCGCGGCTTGCGCCAGGGCAGGAACTTGTCCAGCCAGCCGGTGGTGACGGTTTCGCCGAAGTGCGGCAGGAAAAGGATTCCGTTCGGCTCGGCCAGCGGAAGATCCATGTGATAGTCCACCATGCCGCCGTCCAGGTAGGCACCGGGCGGCGCGCCGGGGATGTCGCGTACCGGCGTCATCACCATCGGGATGGAGGCGCTGGCCATCAGCGCCGGCACCAGGTTGCCGCACGTGAGCGGCGCGACATGGGTGGTGAAGCCGTCCGGCTTGAGCGCCACCGGCGCCGACTGCGGGCTGTGCAGCAGGGTGCGCTCGAAGAACGCGCCCAGCGCGCGCCGATGCACGAGGTTGGCGAGCAGCGCGCCGAGCAGGCCGGCTTTCTGTCGGAGGCTGTTTTCGCTGCCGATGCCGGCGCGACAGCGCGCGGCAACGATGTTCAGCCGCAGCCAGGGATGGGCGAGGATTTCGGTTACGCCGTGCTCGCCGAGCAGTACATCGAGGATCCGCTGCGCTGCGGCGCTGACGTCCTGCGCGCTGGGCTTGGGGCCGTAGCGCTGGTCGAGGTAGGCGGCCTCGAAGCGCTCGATGGCGGCGATCGGATCGCGCTGCGCGGCGCAGGCCAGGCGCCAGCTGCCGATCGAGGCGCCGACCGCGACCAGCGGCTTGCGGCGCGCCTTGAACCACTCGCCGAACAGCGCGCGGTCCAGGCGGTCGAGGATCAGCCACTTGGGCCCGCCTGCGGCGGCGCCCAGGTGCGTGATCAGGTCGGGGGAAAAACCTTCGCGCTCGATGAGCCGGCGCGCGGCTGCGCCGGCCTTGATGCTGAGGGCAGCCACGGCTTCACCCCCACCCTGACCCTCCCC
>DATLYR010000087.1 GCA_035574475.1 Nevskiales bacterium
GTTCGGTTGACACCTTTCGCGGTCGGGCCACGACTCATTGCCGCTGCGGTACTGGAACGGGCAGGCGAGCCGCAAACCGCGCTCGAGCAGAGCCGCCTTGCACTCAGGCATGGCGCGGCAGACCCTTTCGTCTGGCATGCCCATGCACGCCTGAAGATGCGCCTGGGACAGATGGATGACGAGCTGAGTTTTGCGTTGGCACGTATCGAGCAGCTCGCTCCTCGAAGCTACTGGCTGCGATCACGCAATGCGACGCTGGGCCTGCAATACTGGGAATGGGGCAGGCCGGACCAGCGTGCCGCCTGGGTCCGAGACGTTGATTTCGTGCTTGCCACCGATGCGCAGGCATTCCTGCGTACGGTCCTGAGCATGCGCCGTGAGACGCTGTTCTGCAGGGAATTCCGCACACGCACAGCGGCGCTGGAGCCCTGGTGTCGGGGTGCGCTGGCAGCACGCCAGATCTGTTATACGACGCCGCAACGACCCGGAACCCAGGCGTGGTGTCGGCGTGTCGGTCTTTCCATGGATCTGCCGCATGAGTGAAACTGGCCAGGGCCTGCGGCTGGCGGCGCGGTTGCCGTTTGCGGCACTGCTGCTCATCGTGTTGTGGATGCCCCTGCCTTACGGCTCGAATGTACCCTGGGCCGTTGCGCTGCTGGGAATACTGACTTTCTCCGCACTCGCTCTCTGGGCGCTGCTGTCGCTGACGGGACAATCGCGTGTGCCGCGAGCGCTGTGGGCCAACCACTGGGTGCTGCTGATCTGGCTGTTGTGGCTGGGTTGGGTGGCAGGGCAGCTCATGCCTTTACCGGTGCCGGGTGCTGCCACGGCAACGACCCCGAGCATTGCACCCGAGAAAACCTACCAGCACCTGCTGGAAAGCTTCACGTACTTCGGTCTGTATCTGCTCGTGCTGCTTACCGCGACCAGCCGGCAGCGCCTGCGCCTGCTGGGCATGGCCATCGTAGTCTCGGGTCTGATCCAGGCGCTCTATGGCAGTCTCATGGTGCTATCCGGCCTGGAGTATGGTTTCTTTGAGAAGAAAACGGCCTATCTCGGCAACGCAACCGGCACGTTCATCAACCGGAATCACCTGGCCGGTTACCTGGAAATTTGCGCTGCCGTCGGTGTTGGCCTGGTGGTCGCGGACCTGAAGACGGGTGGCGCGCGAAACTGGAAAACCTGGCTCCGGGATATCACCGAATTGGCTTTCAGCCGCAAGTTCCTGGTACGGGCATTTCTGGTCGTTATGGTGATCGCGCTGGTTCTGACGCGCTCGCGCATGGGTAACGTCGCATTCTTCGCCAGCCTTGCTGTGTGTGGCTTGCTGTACGTCTTGCTCCGTGAACGGCGCGCCTTCCTGAAGGCCGTGGCGGTGTTCGGCAGCTTCCTGGTGATCGACCTGGTGATCGTGAATCAGTGGTTCGGTCTGGAGAAAGTCGTCGAACGGATCGAGCGGACGGAGGCGACGACGGAAGGGCGGGCCTACATATTCCCGGTGCTCATGCGAGCGATAGAGACCCACTGGCAGGCCGGCTCTGGGCTTGGCACCTTCAGCCTTGCCATACTCCCATTCCGTGCCACGATGCCCAAGCAGCACTGGGACCACGCACATAACGACTATGCGCAATTCCTGATCGAAGTCGGCTTGCCTGGGGCGCTGCTGCTGGCCTGCCTCGCGCTGGTAACGACCGTACATGCATTCAGGGTGATCGCCAGCCGGCGCAACCGGCTGAGAACCGGTGTCGCACTGGCAGCGCTGATGGCCCTGACCGCACTGGCCGTTCACAGCGCCGTGGATTTCAATCTGCAGATCCCGGCCAACGCAGCCACGCTGGTCATCGTCATGGCCATGGTCAACAGCTGTTCGCACCGTTCGCGCCGCGTGCGCGACGGCAGCGCTGACGACCGACACATGCCCGCAACAGGCCATTGACCCTCAGCTGCAGCCGGCACGACTGTTCGAGGGGCGGCGAGGGGTGTATATTCGGGAAAATATGACCAAGCAGTCAGGCGGGGGGATTTATGCCAAGGGTACCTGGTCAGGTTCTGCAACTGGGCTTGCTGCTGGCGCTGCTGTGTCTCAGCCAGACCGCGACGGCGGCCATCGGTCGTATCTACTTTGTACATGGCGGTGTTTATATCCAGCGCGGCGCGGACCGGATCCCGGCGGAGAAGGATGCGCTGCTCGAAGCGGGCGACACCTTGGTTACAGAGTCTGATGGCCGCGTGCAATGGCGCCTGGCGGACGATTCCTATTTCGTTTTACGCCCCAATTCCAGTTACCGGATCGAAACCTATCAGTTTCCGGAAGGTGGCCCAGCAAAGGCTGGCGCCGGCAAGGCCATATATGAACTGCTGAAGGGTGGCGTGCGCACCCTCACTGGTCTCATCGGCAAGACCGATACGGCGGCCTATCAGGCCAAGATGCCGGTGGCAACCATGGGCATCCGGGGCACGGACTACACGTCGATTTATTGCGGCGACTGCAGCTGGGCGGGACCGAACATCAAGTCCGGCCTCTATGTCCGCGTGGATCACGGCGAGATCGAAATCATCAACCAGGGTGGCAGTCTGCGAGTCAAGGCAGGGCAGTATGCCTATGTGGCGTCGGATTCGTTCGCGCCCCAGTTATTGCCTGAGGCACCGGCGGTGTTCCTGACTTGGGCGGTGGACTTTGAGTTCGTCTATCCGGGCCTGGAGAGCGTGATCGACCGTCTGCGGCGCATCGAGCCGATCGAGCCGATCGAACCTTGTCTTCCGGTGCCGAGCCCGAACGAACCCTGCCCGTAAGTCCGCGAGGGGCCAAAGCGTGCGGGGATTCAGTTTGCGACGGACTGGTCGGAGTGACAGGATTTGAACCTGCGACCTCTTGGTCCCGAACCAAGCGCTCTACCAAGCTGAGCTACACTCCGCTCGCTTCAGAAGCTGCGGCTGACCGAGAATTCCGCCAGGCGGATCAACGCGTCTTTGTAGGCCGAACCGGGAATGTCGGCCAGGGCGGCGATGGCGTTGTCCGCCTCCCGCCTGGCGAGGGCGGCAGTGTACGCGATCGCCCCAGTCGATTCAATCGCTTGCAGAACGTCCTCGATGCGCTCGAGGCCGCCGTTGCGCACGGCATCGCGCACCAGTTCGATCTGGGCGGGCGTGCCGGTCCGCAGCACGTGGATCAGCGGCAGCGTGGGTTTGCCCTCCGCCAGGTCGTCGCCGATGTTCTTGCCCAGCGCCGCTGCGCTGGAGTTGTAGTCGAGCGCGTCGTCCACCAGCTGGAAGGCCAGGCCGGCATGCAGCCCGTAACGGGCCAGCGCGTCCTCCGAGGCGGCGGGCAGGCCGGCCAGGATGGCGCCCAGCCGCGTGGCGGCTTCGAACAGCCTTGCAGTCTTGCGCTCGATGACCTCCAAGTAGCGCGCCTCGGTGATGTCGGGGTCGTGGCAGTTCATCAGCTGCAGGACTTCGCCTTCGGCGATGGCGTTTGTGGTGTCCGCCAGCACCTGCATGACGCGCATCTGGCCAGCCTCGACCATCAGCTGGAAGGCGCGCGAGTAGAGGAAGTCCCCGGTCAGGACGCTGGCCTCGTTGCCCCACAGGGCATTGGCCGTTTGTCTGCCCCGGCGCAGGGTCGAGGCGTCCACCACGTCGTCATGCAGCAGGGTGGCGGTATGGATGAATTCGATCACGGCCGCCAGCAGCAGGTGCTGCTGACCGGCATAGTCGCCGGCGCGGGCCGAAAGAATCACCAGGGCCGGGCGCAGGCGCTTGCCGCCGCTGCCGATGATGTGCTGGCCGAGCTGGTTGATCAGGACCACGTCCGACTGCAGGCGCTCACGGATCAGCTGGTCCACGGCCTGCATCTCGTCGCGGATCAGGCCGAGAAAGGGTGGCAAGGACATGGAACGGCCCGGGAAAAGTGGACGCCATGCTAGGGGCCCGCGCCAGCCAGCGTCAAGGCAAGAAAGGCCGGCGCCCGCCTCATTCCGCGATCCGATTTTTCTCATTGACCCCGCAGGGCGAAGTCTATAAAATGCCGCGTCTTTTCAAGGCCTAACGGCCCCACCGTTTCTGGAGATGTGTCGATGCACGCCGTGATTGTGACTGGAGGCAAGCAGTACCGCGTCGCCGAGGGCGACGTCCTCCGGGTCGAGAAGCTGGAGGCCGGCAAGGACGGCAAGCTCGAGTTCGACCAGGTCCTGCTGCTGTCGGACGGCGCCGAGGACATCCGCATCGGCACGCCCTATGTCGAAGGCAGCACGGTCACGGCCACGGTCGAGGGCCAGGGTCGCGCGGACAAGGTGGAGATCTTCAAGCTGCGCCGCCGCAAGCACTACCGCCGGCACCAGGGCCACCGCCAGTACTACACCGAGATCAAGATCACCGGCATCAAGGCCGGCAAGAAGTAACCGAGGCTAGTTCCCATGGCACACAAAAAAGCAGGCGGCAGTACCCGTAACGGCCGCGATTCCATCTCCAAGCGCCTCGGCGTCAAGTGCTTCGGCGGCGAGAGCGTCGTGGCCGGCAACATCATCGTGCGCCAGCGTGGCACCCAGTACCACCCCGGCGTGAACGTCGGCCTGGGCAAGGACCACACCCTGTACGCCAAGGTGAACGGCACGGTCAAGTTCGAGACCAAGGGCCCGAAGGCACGCAAGGTCGTCAGCATCGTGGCCGGCTGAACGCTACCTGGGAATCACGCAAAGGCCTCGCGATGCGAGGCCTTTTCGTTTGCGCGCCGTAGAATCACCCCATGAAATTCGTAGACGAGGCCAGGGTCAGGGTCGAGGCCGGCGATGGCGGCAACGGCTGCGTCAGCTTCCGGCGCGAGAAGTTCATCCCCTTCGGCGGGCCGGATGGCGGTGACGGCGGCGATGGCGGCAGCGTCTGGCTCGAGGCCGATCCCAACCTCAACACCCTGGCGGATTTCCGCATCGCGCGCGTGTTCCGCGGCGGTCGCGGCGAGAACGGCCGTGGCAGCGACTGTACCGGCGCCTCCGGTGCGGACTGCGTGGTGCCGGTGCCGGTCGGCACGCTCGTCTACGACGCCGGCACGCGCGAACTGATCGGCGACCTGACCCGGCCGCGCCAGCGCCTGAAAGTCGCCCAGGGCGGTTTTCACGGCCTCGGCAACACCCGTTTCAAGAGCAGCACCAACCGTGCCCCGCGCAAGGCCACCGCCGGCACGCCGGGCGAGAAGCGCGACCTGCAGCTGGAACTGAAGCTGATCGCCGACGTGGGCCTGCTGGGCCTGCCCAATGCCGGCAAGTCCACGCTGCTGGCGGCGGTGTCCGCCGCCCGCCCGCGCATCGCGGACTATCCGTTCACCACCCTGCACCCGCAGGTCGGGGTGGTGTCGGTCGGCCCGCTGCGCAGCTTCACGCTGGTGGACCTGCCGGGACTGATCGAGGGCGCGTCCGAAGGGGTAGGGCTGGGCCTGCGCTTCCTGCGGCATGTGCAGCGCACCCGCCTGTTGCTGCACGTGGTGGACCTGTGTCCGGCGGACGGCAGCGACGTGCTGGATAATATCCGCCAGATCCCGACCGAGCTGGAGAAATTCAGCGAGGAACTTTCCCGGCGCGAGCGCTGGCTGGTGTTCAACAAGGCCGACCTGCTGCCGCCGGATGAGGCCCAGGCTCGAGTTTCGGAACTGGTGCGGGCGCTGGGCTGGCAGGGCCCCGTATATCTGATCTCGGCCCTGCAGCGCCGCGCTCTGGACCAGCTGATGCAGGATGTCATGGCGCGCCTGGAAGCCCTCGGGCGGCCTGAACAGGAAAATGAGACCCCCGATGGACAAGACGCCGCTCCATAAGGCCCAGCGCTGGGTGGTGAAGATCGGCAGCTCGCTGCTGACCAACGACGGCCGTGGCCTCGACCTGGCCATGATGGACGCTTGGGTGGCCCAGGTCGCCAGCCTCTGCGCGCAGGGCCGCGAGGTGGTGCTGGTGTCCTCCGGGGCGGTAGCCGAGGGCATGTCGCGGCTGGGCTGGCGCCAGCGGCCCAAGACCATGCACGAGCTGCAGGCGGCCGCCGCGGTCGGCCAGATGGGCCTGGTGCAAGCCTACGAGAGCCGCTTCCAGCAGCACGGGCTGCGCACTGCCCAGGTGCTGTTCACGCACGAGGACGTGCGCGACCGCCAGCGCTATCTCAACGCCCGTACGACCTTGAAGACCCTGCTGGGGCTGAAGGTGGTGCCGGTGGTCAACGAGAACGACACCGTGGCCACGGACGAGATCCGCCTGGGCGACAACGACACCCTGGGCGCCCTCACGGTCAACCTGACGGAGGCCGACGTGCTGGTCATCCTGACCGACCAGCAGGGCCTGTACGAGACCGACCCGCGCGCCAATCCCGGCGCACGCCTGATCAGCACCGGGCGCGCCGGTGACCCGGCCCTGCTGGCCATGGCGGGCGGCAGCGCGGGCGAGCTGGGCCGCGGCGGTATGCGCACCAAGCTGGCGGCGGCGGAGCAGGCGGCCCGTTCGGGGGCGGCCACGGTCATTGCCCACGGCCGCGAGCCCGAGGTACTGCCGCGGCTGGCGGCGGGAGAGGCCATCGGGACCCTGCTGCTGCCGGGCGAGGCCAAGCTGGCCTCGCGCAAGCGCTGGATTGCCGGGCAGATGCAGGTCCGCGGCCGGCTGCACTTGGATGCCGGCGCGGCGCGGGTCCTGCGCGAGGCCGGCAAGAGCCTGCTGCCGGTCGGCGTACAGCGAGTCGAGGGGCGTTTCCAGCGCGGCGACCTGGTGGCCTGCCTGGACCCCGAGGGCCGCGAGATCGCCCGTGGGCTGGTCAATTACGCGGCCGAGGAGGCCATCCGCATCAGCGGCCGCTCCAGCGCCGAGATCAGCGAGCTGCTGGGCTACGCCGCCGAACCTGAACTCGTGCACCGCGACAACCTGGTGCTGCTCTGAAGGCCAGGCGTGCAAATACAAAGGCCGGCGTAAGCCGGCCTTTTTATAAGCTCAGACAGTAAGTTAAGAAATCGTCTTCATGCGCTTGCTGAGCAGACTCTTCTGGCGCGCGGCGGTGTTCTTGCCGATCAGGCCCTTGCGCGCGGAGCGGTCGATGACCGGGACCGCCAGCTTGATGGCTTCCAGCGCCTTGGCCTTGTCGCCGCTGGCGATGGCCTGCAGCGCATTCTTGAAGTAGGTGCGGACGGCGGAACGCTGGCTGGCGTTGCGCTGGCGACGCACTTCGGACTGACGGGCGCGCTTGCGCGCTTGAGCGGTGTTGGCCAAGGCAAAACTCCTGCACGGGATGGTCGCGGGACCGGGGTCTAAGCCCCTGAAAGCGGCGCATTATCTGGACTTGGCCGCGCCAAGTCAATGCGTCTGCCGGTACCGCAGACGCTGGGGTATGATGCCGCGACCCAAGAAAAATCCCATGCCCTCACTCCTGAAATCCACCTCGGTCGTCGGCCTGATGACCTTCCTGTCGCGGCTGACCGGCTTCATCCGCGACATGCTGATGGCGGTGCTGTTCGGCGCCACGGCCGGCATGGACGCCTTCCTGATCGCCTACCAGATCCCGAACTTCCTGCGGCGCATGTTCGCCGAGGGCGCCTTCTCGCAGGCTTTCGTGCCGGTACTGGGCGAGACCAAGGCCAAGGGCAGTGCGGCCGAGGTCCGCGAGCTGGTGGGCGTGACCAGCGGCACACTGGGCGGCATCCTGCTGGGCCTGACCGCACTCGGCATCCTGGCGGCGCCGCTGCTGATCCTGCTGTTCGCGCCGGGTTTCCTGCAGGAGCCCGGCAAGTACGCTCTGAGCGTCGAGCTGCTGCGCATCACGTTTCCGTATCTGCTGTTCATTTCGCTGACCGCACTCGCCGGTGGCGTGCTCAACACCTACAGCCGCTTCGCCATACCGGCCTTCACGCCGGTGCTGCTGAACCTGTGCATGATCGGCGCGGCGCTGTGGCTGGCGCCGCAGTTCGAGCAGCCGGTCGTGGCGCTGGCGCTGGGCGTTTTCGTCGCCGGTGTGGTGCAGCTGGCGTTCCAGTTCCCGTTCCTGCGCCGCATCGGCATGCTGCCGCGGCCGCGCTGGGGCTGGCGCGACAGCCGGGTGCGCAAGATCCTGCGCCTGATGCTGCCGGTGCTGTTCGGCTCCTCGGTCTCGCAGCTGAGCGTCCTGCTCAACACCATCATCACCTCGACCCTGATCACCGGCAGCGTCAGCTGGCTGTACTACGCCGACCGCCTGATGGAGTTCCCACTCGGCATTTTCAGTGTGGCGATTGCCACGGTGATCCTGCCGGCGCTGTCGGCGCGCCATGCGGAGGCCTCGCACGCGCACTTCAGCCAGACGCTGGACTGGGCGCTGCGCCTGCTGCTGCTGATCGTGGTGCCGGCTGCGGTGGGGCTGTTCGTCCTGGCCGGGCCGATGGTCGCCACGCTGTTCCAGTACAAGTCCTTCACCGCGCAGGACACGGTGATGACGCGTTACGCGCTGATGGCCTACGCGCTCGGGCTGCTGAGCTTCAGCCTGGTCAAGGTGCTGCTGCCGGGGTATTACGCACGCCAGGATACGCGCACGCCCGTGCGCTACGGGGTGATCGCGCTCTCCATCGGCATGGTCATGAGCCTGAGCTTCGGCCTGGGCCTGAAGGCAGCCGGCTGGGTGGCGCCGCATGCCGGCCTGGCGCTCGCCACCTCGCTCGGCGCCTTGCTCAATGCCGGCCTGTTGTTCCGCGGTCTGCGCCGCAGCGGCGCCTACCAACCGGCCGGTGACTGGCTGCGCTTCGGCGCACAAGTGGCCCTTGCGGCCGTCGTGATGGGCGGCCTGCTGTGGTGGCTGGCCGGCGATCTGGCGCTGTGGCAGGGCTGGGGGCTGCGCGAGCGCGTCTGGCGCCTGGCGCAGCTGATCGCGCTGGGTTTTGCCACCTATGCCGGCCTGCTGATGCTGACGGGCTTGAGGCCACGTGACTTGAGCGCGCCAAGGCATTGATTGACCGCTATAATGCAAAATTTGCACCGCTTGCCGGGATGACCCGCCACCGATGGAGCTGATACGGGGACTGCACAACCTGCGTGCGCGTCACCACGGTTGTGTCGCCACCATCGGCAATTACGACGGTGTGCACAGGGGCCATCAGGCCATCCTTGCCCAGCTGCAGGCGCAGGCTCGGCAGCACGGCCTGCCGTCCACGGTGATGATTTTCGAGCCGATGCCGCGGGAGTTTTTCGCCCCCGAGCAGGCGCCGCCGCGCATCGCCAGCCTGCGCGAGAAGCTGGAGGATCTGGACGCCACCGGCGTGGCGCGCGTGCTGTGCGTGCGCTTCGACGCGCGCTTCGCGGCCCTGAGCCCGCAGGCGTTCATCACGCGGGTGCTGGTCGAGGGGCTGGGCGTGAAGCATCTGGCGGTGGGCGATGATTTCCGCTTCGGCCATCGCCGTGCCGGGGATTTCACGTTGCTGCAGCAGGTCGGACGTGCGCAGGGTTTCGCGGTCGAGCACCTGCCGGCCTTCTGCCTCGATGGCGAGCGGGTCAGCAGCACGCGCATCCGCGCGGCGCTGATGGCCGGTGACCTGGCGCAGGCGGCGCGGCTGCTGGGGCGGCCCTACCGCATCGACGGGCGCGTGGCGGCGGGACAGAGACTCGGGCGTCAGCTGGGCGTGCCGACCGCCAACCTGCCACTGCGGCAGCGGCGCGCGCTGCGCTACGGCGTTTATGCGGCGCGGGTCGATATACCCGGCGCCGCGGGGCAGCCGGCGGTGGTGAGTGTCGGCGTGCGCCCGACCGTACCGGGTGGCGACTGCCTGCTGGAGGCGCACCTGCTGGATTTCAGCGGTGACCTCTACGGGCGCCGGATCCGCGTGCACCTCTTGCACTTCCTGCGCGCGGAGGAGCGTTTCGAGAGCCTAGACCGCCTGCGCCTGCAGATGCAGTGCGATATCGCCCAGACGCGAGCCTGGCTGCAGGCCAATGTGTGAACCACAAGCGAGAGAGACAAGTGCAGTGAGCCCAAAGCCGTGACCCAGGACAGCCCGAACGAATACAAGCACACGCTGAACCTGCCGCAGACGGATTTCCCGATGCGCGCCAACCTGCCCGAGCGCGAGCCGCGCTGGGTGCAGGACTGGCAGGCCGCGCGCCGCTACCAGCGCCTGCGCGAGCACTGCGCGGGCCGGCCGCGCTTCGTGCTGCTGGACGGCCCGCCCTATGCCAACGGCGACATCCACATCGGGCATGCCGTCAACAAGGTGCTCAAGGACATCATCGTCAAGGCCAAGACCCTGGGCGGGTTCGATGCACCCTATGTGCCGGGCTGGGACTGCCATGGCCTGCCGATCGAGCTGCAGGTCGAGAAAAAGGTTGGCAAGCTGGGCGAGACGCTCGACGCCAGGGCCTTCCGCAAGGCCTGTCGCGACTACGCCGCCGAGCAGATCGACCGCCAGCGCGCCGACTTCATCCGCCTGGGTGTGCTCGGTGACTGGGAACGGCCTTACCTGACCATGGACGCCCGCTTCGAGGCCGATCAGCTGCGCGCGCTGGCGCGCATCATCGAGCGCGGCCATTTGCACCGCGGCTACAAGCCGGTGCACTGGTGCATCGACTGTGGCTCCTCGCTGGCCGAGGCCGAGGTGGAATACCAGGATCGCCGCTCGCCGGCCATCGACGTGCGCTTCCCGGTGGTGGACGGCCATGACCTGCTGCGCCGCTGCGACTGGCTGGTGGACGACGACGAGCCGCTGCCGCTGTCCGTGGTGATCTGGACCACGACGCCCTGGACGCTGCCGGCCAACCGCGCGGTGGCGGTGAACCCGAAGCTGGACTACGTCATCGTGCAGTGCGAGCTGGACCGTGGCCCGGAGCGGCTGCTGCTGGCCGAACGGCTGGCGGAGGACGCCCTGCGGCGTTACGGCGCGGCACAGCACCGGGTCATGGCGCGCTGCGCCGGCGAGGCACTGGTGGGCTTGCAGCTGCAGCATCCCTTCTACGCGCGCCAGGTGCCGGTGGTGGCAGGCGACCACGTCACGCTCGAGACCGGCACCGGCCTCGTGCACACTGCGCCGGCGCATGGCCAGGAGGACTACGCCGTCGGCCAGGCCTACCACCTGCCGGTGGACAACCCGGTCGGCGGCAATGGCTGTTTCCTGCCGGAGGTCGAGCACTTCGGCGGCCTGCACGTATTCAAGGCCAACCCGCTGATCGTGGCGCACCTGCGCGAGCGTGGCATGCTGGTCTGCGAGCAGGCGCTCGAGCACAGCTATCCGCACTGCTGGCGCCACAAGACGCCGCTGATCTTCCGCGCCACGCCGCAGTGGTTCATCGGCATGGACCAGGCCGGCCTGCGTCAGTCCGCCCTCCAAGCCATCGGCCAGGTCGAATGGACGCCGGCCTGGGGCGAACGCCGTATCCGCGAGATGGTGGCCGAACGCCCGGACTGGTGCATCTCGCGCCAGCGCAGCTGGGGCGTGCCCATCGCGCTGTTCATCGACAAGGCGACCCAGGAACCGCACCCGGAATCACCGCGCCTGCTGCGTGCCGTGGCCGAGCGCGTGGAGCAGGGCGGGCTGGATGCCTGGCATGACTTGGATCCCGCCGAACTGCTGGGCGCACAGGCCGCAGGCTACGAGAAATCCACCGACATCCTCGATGTGTGGTTCGACTCCGGCGTGGTGCATGCCTGCGTGCCCGCGCGTCGGCCGGAGCTGCGGCATGGCCCGGACGATACCGAGGCCGTTGCCGACCTGTACCTGGAAGGCTCGGACCAGCACCGCGGCTGGTTCCAGTCCTCGCTGCTGACGGCAGCGGCCATGTACGGCCGCGCGCCGTACAAGGGCGTGCTCACCCATGGCTTCACCGTGGACGAGCAGGGGCGCAAGATGTCCAAGTCGCTCGGCAACGTGATCGCGCCGCAATCCGTGGTACAGCGCATGGGCGCCGACGTGCTGCGGCTGTGGGTGGCCGCGTCCGACTATCGCGGCGAGATCATGGTGTCGGAGGACCTGCTCAAGCGGATCGCCGATGCCTACCGGCGCATCCGCAACACCGCGCGCTACCTGCTCGGCAACCTGGACGGCTTCGATCCGGCCCGGCATCGAGTGCCGGTCGGGCAGATGCTGGCGCTGGACCGCTGGGCGGTGGAACAGGCGGCGACCCTGCAGGCCGAGCTGTGTGCGGCCTACGACCGCTACGAGTTCCACCAGGTTTACCACCGGCTGCACAACTTCTGCGTGGTGGAGCTCGGCGGCTTCTACCTGGATGTGCTCAAGGACCGCCTCTACACCACGCCCAGGGACAGCTTGCCGCGACGTTCTGCGCAGACCGCGCTGTACCACCTGGCGGAGGGGCTGGTGCGCTGGATGGCGCCGATTCTCAGTTTTACCGCCGAGGAAATCTGGCAGGCGCTGCCGGGGGACAGACCGGAATCGGTGCTGTTTACGACCTGGTATGAATTCCCGCAGGCACAGCAGGCGCCGATAGCGCCCGACTGGGACAGCCTGATGCAGGCGCGCGAGGCGGTGAAGAAGGTGCTGGAGGCGCTGCGGGCCGCCGGCACGATCGGGTCATCGCTCGATGCCGAGGTCGAGCTGCACTGCAACGGACGCATGCTGACCGGCCTGCAGACGCTGGGCGACGAGCTGCGCTTTGCGCTGATCACCTCGGAAGCGCGTGTGCTGCCGGCGGCGTCGCCGCCGGACGATGCACAGCCCACGGACGTCGAGGGTCTCTGGATTCGCGCGACGGCCAGCCCGCATGCGAAGTGCGGCCGTTGCTGGCATCATCGTCCGGACGTCGGACGCCACGCGGCACACCCGAGGCTGTGCGGCCGCTGCGTCGAGAACGTGGCGGGCGGCGGCGAGACACGCCGCTACGCCTGAGGAAAACCGGAATCTTATGGCCATCAAGTATCACAACGTGCACTGGCTATGGCTGTCGCTGGCCGTCATCGTCATCGATCAGATCACCAAGCAGCTGGTGTTCATCAACCTGGAGCCCTACGAAACCCTGCGACTGCTGCCGGTGTTCAACCTCACGCACATGCGCAATACCGGCGCCGCGTTCAGCATGCTGAGCAGCGCCTCGCCGCTGTTCTTCATCGCGCTGGGCGTGGCGGTCAGCATCGGCATCCTGATCTGGCTGCGCCGGCACCCGCAGGGCGAAACCCCGGTGGCGGTCGGCCTGGCGCTGATCCTGGGCGGGGCCCTGGGCAATGTCATCGACCGCGCCTACCGCGGTTACGTGGTGGATTTCCTGGATTTCCATATCGGCGAATGCGGCTGGTGCCACTGGCCGGCCTTCAACGTGGCCGACTCGGCCATCGTGATCGGCGCCGGGCTGCTGGTCTGGGACATGTTCCGCAAGCGCGATCCCGCGCGCAGTGGCTGAGCCGCTCGGCTAAACTTCCATCATGCAGATCCTGCTCGCCAACCCCCGCGGCTTCTGCGCCGGCGTGGACCGCGCCATCGAGATCGTCGAGCGCGCGCTTGAACGCCTGGGGCCGCCGATCTATGTGCGCCACGAGGTGGTGCACAACCGCTTCGTGGTGGACGGCCTGCGCCGCAAGGGCGCGGTGTTCGTGGAAGAGCTGGACGAGGTGCCGGCCGGCGCCACCGTGATCTTCAGCGCGCACGGCGTGGCGCAGTCGGTCTATCGCGATGCCCAGGCACGCGGGCTCACCGTGTTCGACGCCACCTGCCCGCTGGTGACCAAGGTGCACATCGAGGTGCGCCGCTATGCGCGCGAGGGCCGCGAGGTGGTGCTGATCGGCCATGCCGGGCATCCGGAGGTCGAGGGTACCATGGGCCAGTTCGAACGCGGGCATGGCGGCGAGATCTATCTGGTGGAGACGGTCGAGGACGTGCAGCGGCTGCAGTTGCGCAATCCCGATCACACCGCCTACGTCAGCCAGACCACGCTGTCGATGGACGATACGGCGCGCGTGATCGAGGCCCTGCGCGCGCGCTTTCCCCGCATCCTTGGCCCGCGCAAGGATGACATCTGCTACGCGACGCAAAACCGCCAGGATGCGGTCAAGACGCTGGTGAACCGCTGTGACCTGCTGCTGGTGGTCGGCTCGCGCAACAGCTCGAATTCCAACCGCCTGCGCGAGATTGCCGACCAGCGCGGCGTGCAGGCGCATCTGATCGACGGCGCGGATGACATCGATCCGGCCTGGCTGGCCGGCAAGGCCGCGGTGGGCGTCACCGCCGGTGCTTCGGCGCCGGAAGTCCTGGTCCGCCAGGTCGTGGCGCGGCTGCAGGAACTGGGCGGCACACCGCCGCAGGAGCTCTCGGGCCGGCCGGAGAACATCGTGTTCTCGCTGCCCAGGGCTTTGCAGCGGGCCTGAACCGGCAGCCATCCCTGTCCACGCGATGAGCGGCAAGCATCCCGACGCGGTCGTGATCGGGGCCGGCGCGATCGGCCTGTTCACGGCCTGGCGGCTGGCCGAGGCCGGGCTGCGCGTCCTGGTGCTGGAACGCGGCGAGGTCGGCCGTGAAGCCTCCTGGGCCGGCGGCGGGATACTGTCCCCCCTGCATCCCTGGCGCTATCCCGAGGCAGTGCTGGCGCTGGCGCGCTGGTCGCAGGGGGTTTATCCGCAGCTTTGCGAAACCTTGCGCGAACGTACCGGCATCGATCCGCAGTGGACCACCGGCGGCATGCTGATCCTGGAGCCGGAATCGGTACCGGAGGCGCGTCGCTGGGCCGGGTCTGCGCCGGAAACCGTGGAAATCCTCGACGCCGGCCAGCAGGCCCTGCGCTTTCCCGGCGTCATGACTACTTCCTCCGCCATCCTGCTGCCGGCAGTCGCGCAGCTGCGTAACCCGCGGCTGCTGCAGGCCTTGCAGGCGCAGCTGCGTGCCCTGGGGGTGGCGTTCCGCACCGGGCTGCCGGCCGAGCGGCTGCGGGTCGATAAGGGCCGTGCGGTGGCGGTGCAGACCCGGGAGGGTGAAATCGGCGCCGCGTGCTTTGTCGTGGCTGCAGGGGCCTGGAGCGGATCAATCGCGCCGCTGGCGATTCCGGTGGAACCGGTCAAGGGTCAGATGCTGCTCTATGCGGTGGGCGCCGCGACGCCGCCGGTGATGCTGCTGCGCGAGCACAGCTACCTGATCCCGCGCCGCGACGGGCGCGTGCTGGCGGGCAGCAGCGTGGAATACGCCGGCTTTGACAAGACGCCCGACGCCGCCATGCGGCGGCAGCTGCACGAAGGGGCCGTCGCGCTGTTTCCGCAACTGGCCACGGGCGTGATCGAGGCGCACTGGGCCGGCCTGCGTCCCGGCAGCCCCCGGGGGATCCCCTTCATCTGCAGGCACCCGGAGATTGCCGGCGTGTATCTCAATACCGGCCATTTCCGCCACGGGCTGCTCACGGCGCCGGCCTCGGCGCAGCTGCTGGCGGATCTGGTGCTGCAGCGCCAGCCGTTCGTCAATCCGGCGGACTACCAGATGGCCTGAGGCATGGCCGTTTTCGAGGAAGGCTATTTATCCCAGCAGTCGGTACCCAGCGTCCCGCTGGCGCCGCGCACGCCCAGGTGGTTGAGGGTGAAGCTGCCGCATTTGCTGTCGGCGGCCTGTGCGCCCTGCGGTGTCGCCGTCAGGGTATAGGTGGTGGCGGTGCGATTACTGATGGCGATGCGGTAATAGCCCTCGGGTGTCGTGAACGGCCCATTGCCCACACTGCAGCCGGTACCAGTCAGATAAGTGCCGAACTGGCTGTAACAACGCTCCAGCCGCTGTGCCAGGCCTGACAGCTCGGTCTTGGCTTCCGCGCGCCGCGCGCGCTGCACATAGGACTCGTAGCTGGGCAGGGCGATCATGGCCAGGATGCCAATGATCGCCACCGTGATCATCAACTCGATCAGCGTAAAGCCCCTGCTGTGCGGTGCCATCGCTATGAACCTCAGCGGATCTGGCGCCAAGACTGACGACCGCTGTCATCACCCGCATACTCCCCCTTGCGGAAAATGCCACCAGTCGTGCCGCTGGCCAGTTTGTACTGCTTGCGGTCATCGCCACCGCCCGAGCCCGAGCCGCCAGCATTAAGGATACCCGGTGTTTTGATGATGCCCTCTGTGGATTTGCTGCCGCTGACGGGCACCATGACCGGGTTGCCGCCGATCGTGATCTGTACGAAGTCGCCGATCGTGAAGACACCGTCGTTGTTCAGGTCGAAGGGTGAGAAACTCAGCCGCGAGCCGCTAAGCGCATCCAACTCCATCAGCCAGCTGTCGCCCCCGAAGCCGCAGGGGTCATTGTTCGGAATCAGGGTGGTGAAGATGATGCGCCCGCCGCGCAGGATCGGATTGGCGACCTGGCGTTCGCCGCCGATCGGCAGGTCGATATACCAGCCCTTGTGGGTGTTGTCGATGCTGTTATTGCTGGTGACACGGACCTGATCGCTGCCTGGGCTGCCGTCCGGGTTGGTGAAACTGAAGGTCTGAGTGGCGATGACCTGCTGCTGCAACAGGTTGGTCGTACTGCGACCGCTACCGACCGGGGCTGGCGTGCCCGTGCTGCCCTTGGTAAACAGGTCGCGGATGGCATAAAAGGACTGCACCACCTGCGTTGCAGTGCCCGTGGTGGTACAGCTCACCGTGCTGCCGTTGGTCGTGGTGCGTGCATCACAGTCCTCAAAATACTTGCCGGTGCCGACATAGACCATCTGCCCACCGGTCGGGTTGTTGCCAACCTCAGGCCGCGCGGTGATGGACTGACGGGTGTTATAGCAAGTGGTCGTGCTGCTGGCGTCGGTGCAGGCGGTGAACAGCGGCTTGGGCGTGCTGCCCTGCTTGAAGCCGAAGTCCCACTGGCTGACGTTGTTGCTGGTCACGTCGAACTTCCACAGGTTGCCCCACAGGTCGCCGGCGTAGATGAAGTCCACGATGCGATCCTGGTCCACGTCTACCGGGATCGGTGAGGACAGGCCGTTCGGCTGCGAGGCCGAACCGACGCCCGTGTTGAATTCCTTGATCACGCTGCCGGTGGCCAGGTCGAGGATGTACAGCCGCGCGGTGTTGGAAGCGCTTTCATAGCCGTTTGCAACGATGGCGGCCCAGCTGCCGTTGTACATGCGGCCCATGCTGGGCTGGGGAATCGAGAATCCCATCTCGCTTCCGCCCGTGCTGCTGCTGGTGAATTCCCACAGCGGCGTCGAGGTACCCAGCGCCGACGGGTCGGTCACGTTCAGGGCGAAGACACCGCGCCCACCGGCGCCCAGCGCGCCGACCAGGATCGTGCGCCAGGCCGTGCTGCTGCCCAGCGTGAGATAGGCGTCGATCACGCGCGAGGAGCCGTCCACAAAATAGCGGTGTTTCTGGTTGTAGCCGGAGGCTGGCAGGCCGACATTGCCCGGGTCGTCGGCGCGGCTGGCCTCAGTCAGGAAGCGCAGGTTCGGGATGATGGCATTGGGGACGTAGGCAAACAGCTCGTCGCCCGAATTCGGCTGCCCCGAGGTGGCGTTGAAGCCGTGCAGCATGCCATCGTTGGCACCGACGTAGATCATGGGGATGCGGTTCTGGTAAGCGCTGCTGGCACGGAAGGTCCGGTAGGCGCTGCCCTCGGTGCCTGGCAGCACATCGAAGCCGAAATCCTGCTTGCCGACGAACACTGGATCGGAATTGATGATGTCGCCTAGGCGACTGGTGCGCGGTCGGAAGTCTTGCGCGTCAGGCGCCTCACCCGAATCATCGCCACGCAGGTAGTTGACGACGGCCGTGCCATACGCATCGTCGCCGCTGCTGTTGTCGGGCTTGAGCTTGAGCGCATTTTTCTGCGCACTGTTCAGGTTGGCATAGAGAAAGTTCACGCCGGTGCCACCGCTCAGCGTCACGATGTTACGGCTGCCCGGTGCGGGGATATGGTCCTTGGCGTCCCAGGCAGGGATGCCGACGGTGCCGCTGGATGAGACCGGATACGCCAGCAGCTGGCCGCTCCAGTCATTGGTGGAGAAGCGCGCCTGGAAGATCAGGGTGTCCGTGCTCAGGCGCGTGGAGTTGGTGGCGACGGAGGCAGCGGCGCTGGTGCGAGTCTGGATGTCCGAGATGGCGGAACGCAGCGCGGCGTTCAGTTCGGCGTCATTGTTGGCGGTGAAATAACGGCCATCGCCATAGAACGCGGCATCCTCCAGCATCTGGTTGGCGACGGTGAATCCGACCGTGTAAGTGCGCAGGCTCTGAATTGGAAAGCGCGGGTCGTTGAAGCTGCCGGCCGCAAGATCGTTACCACCGGTGCGCATGTCGATCTCGTAGCCGAACTTGGCGATATCGTCTAGATAATAGGTATCGCCTTCGGCATCGCCGCTGATATTGTCGCCGTCCGAAAAGCGCGCCGGCGGTGCGGGACTGAGGCCATCCCAGTTAGGCAGACTGCGACTGCTCTCTCGCGGGTCATCGGGGTCGTTGGTTGGGAAGGTGCGGTCGAAAGTGGGTGCGCCGTCCGTCACCACGATCGCAAAGTTGCGCTGGCAGCGATACTGAATGGGGCTGGTGTAGCTCGTACTGGCATTGTAAAAGCTGGTCATACCGCGGAAGTAGCGGGTGATTTCGTACAGTGTCTCGGCCAGCGGTGTGTTGGTACTGGCGGTAAAACCGTTGATCGCCGAGACCAGGCTGCTGGTCGCCGTGCCGCACACGGCGTTGATTCTGCCGCCGGGTGCGCCATTGAAGCTGCTGCCGCTGCCACTCGGCGGATTGAACGAGGATAGGCCGATGCGCAGATTGGCGTTGCTATTGACGAAGTTGATGGCGACGTTCTTCGCCGTCTGCAGGCGGAAACTGCTGGGAATCAGCCCAGTGGTCAGGTCGCGGCCGCCATTGCCGGTGACGGTAGCATAGGTTTCGAACAGGTAGTTGAGGTAATTGCCGGTGTAACGCGTGGCATGTGCGCCGACCGGATCGGGCAGCAGCAGACAGCGTGTGGTGGAACCTTTGACGCCGCGAATACGTGCCGTGCCCGGTGTGCCGCTGCTGCTGACGCTGACCGAGTTGCAACTGCCACGATCGTCATAAATGTCGGACAGAATCACGTTGCCTTCCTGCGCAGTCCAGCAGGGGGTCTGACTTTGTCCACCGCGATCGCAGTTGTAATTTGCCCAGTTGGGATAGGTTGTGTTCGGGTTGTAGCCCGTGGCCCAGATGATGTTGTTCATGCTGCCGGAGTTGTCGAACAGCAGCATGACGTTGGGTGTGGCCGAAGTAGAGACAAACAGGGGCACAGTGGCGACGGCTGCATACAATCCGGCGCTTCCGAACAGGGTGCCCGCCGTTAACAATACGATGCTGACCAGACGGATACGCTTGCGCATCTCTGACTCCTCCCGGATATCTGTGCTGGCTTCAGCGCTTGTAGGTGGATTGCAAGATCACGCTAGTGGTCCCGCTGATGCCGACGCCGCGCGCGGTGACGCGGTAGAAGCGCAGCTCATCTACCGGCGCGTCGGCTGCCAGGCTCTCGCCGGGCCCAGGGATCAGCGGGAATTCCTCGAGGTAATAGCGTGCGCTGGCCTGGCTCAGCGGAGCCGGCGCGCTGCCGAACCCGCCGTAGGCGATTGCATTGGCAGCCCAGTTGCTGCTTTCGCTGCCGCCCTGCCACTGCTTCCAGTACGGCGGCTGGGCCGGGTCGGTGTATTCGCGCGCCCGATAGCGGCCGCCCGTGCCATCGAAGTCCGGCAGGGTGGGCGCGAGCAGGCTCTGCTCGCCGGCGCGCAGCGCCGCCTCCGCGGCCTGGAAGGCGACGTTATGGTCGGTGTTGCTGCCGGACATGCGCTCTTCGAGCAACGTGCTGCGCGCCGCCGACAGCCCGATCAGCGTCATGACCAACAGCACGATCATGCCGACGACGAGGATGACGCCGCTCTGCGATCTCGGAAACCGTGGGATGTGGCTCATGGTCTGTCTCCGGTCACTGCGCCTTGTTGCGCAAAGTGAGGGTAGTGGTCACGGCTTGGTACATGCGGCCATCGCTGAAGGGGCCGACTGTGGTTCCCAGCAGATTGAACGTGCGGGTGTCGACATCGAAGCCGGCACGTTCCAAGCTGCGGAATAGCAGCGCAATCCGGATGCTGACCACGTTGCGGAAACTGCCGACCTGGTTCGCGTTGCGGTAGATATCGGGCATCAAGTCGCCGTCGGTGTCCTCACCGTACTGCACTTGCAGGTTTTGCACGCCCTCGACCAGTTCCTGGGCTGGATCACTGCCCACGCGTCGCCACAGGGAGGGACCGCTGCCCGAGCCGCTGTTGCGGACGAAATAGCTGATCGTGGCCACCTTGAAGAGCTGCGAGCCGATCGGATAACGGCGCCCGAGATCCTGGGTCGCATTGCCTGGTGTTCCCGTACCCGTCTGGTGCACGATATTGCCGTTGCTGACGGTATAGTTGGTGATCTGGAAGATGGCGCTGCCCAGACAATCGGATACCATCACGATATCGCCGTTGGCTACCGGCGGGGGACTCAGATTGTCCGTGATCTTGAGGTCGGCAGACGTATTCGGCATTTCCTGCCGGATAACAACGCCGTCATCCAGCACGCCGCGCACCACCACCACGTCGGTACCGGTAACGACCGCTCCGAAGCCACTGGGTAGGGCCGGTGACCAGGTTCCGCCGCTGTTGCCCTCGAAGCCCTGCACCGGTGTCTGGAAGTCGTACAGGAAGGCGCTGGGGGTATTCAGCGTGTTGTTGATGGGGGCCAGCGAGCCATCGCGCGCGCAGCCGCGGTAGCCGGCCATGCGCAGGTCGCGCCCGATCAGGTACAAGGCGTAACGTGCATTCTCTTGAAGCCGGGAAATGCTGTCCTGTACCCGGAATGTGGCTTTGCTGTCGTCATAGCTCTTAAGCAGTGCCACCAGAATCAGCAGGCCCAGCGTGATCGAGATCAGCACCTCGATCAGGCCGACGCCGCGTTGCCGTTTCCGCGTGCTGCGCATGCTCAGAGTTCGGTCCTGAACACCAGGGTCATGAAGCGGTTGCTCTCGCTGGCCGCAAGATCCTGGTCCCATCTTTCGAGCCATTGCACGGTGACGGTGGCGACCCGGCCGTTGACCACGATCGCGCCGTCGCCGGCCGGCAGGTTGCTGTCCAGCGCGCTGAGCCAGTCGCGCAGGTCGCAGCTGGCGATCGTGGCGCAGGCGGTGGGTGCGCCGGCGCTTAGGGCGATGTTGTAAGCACCGTTGAGCGCCGGCGTGCGGTTGGCACGCATGCGATCCAGAATCTCATAGGCTAGCGTGGTGGCCTCGAAACGGCTCAGCGCGCTATTGTTGTTCTTGAGCGTCGCAATCTGCAGCGCGGCCAGCGAGAGCAGGCCGATGGAGAGTATGACCAAAGTGACCAGCACCTCGATGAGTGAGAAGCCGGTCAGCTGCCCCCTGCGCACGATATTGCCAGCGCTCATGTGCAGGCCACCTTCGTTACTTCCGTTCGGCCTTGCGCCCTGACCACGACATCACGGTTGTTGTCGCCACGGCACCTGGAGATTCTGAGGCTGAATGTAAACTCAGCCCCACTCAGAAAACCCGTCTGTTCAAACACCAAGGTCGCCCGCGTGCCGGTCAGTGTTGCGCCGGTGGTCGCCTGAGTTATCGCCGGATAGGCCTTGACGGTAGCACCTGCCGAATTCCGGATCAGCCATCCGGTGGCCCAGTTCGTGCTGTCGGCGCAGGCGACCCCATCCACGGTGGGGCACAGTGTGACCTGCTGCGCGCGTGTCACGGCTTCGCTGCGGGCGAGTCGGATAGCGGAGACGAGATCGTTGGCGATCGCAGCTGCGCGGTTGTTCTGCAGCAAGGCCTGCAGGGCCGGGGCGGCAAGCGTAGCCATTACGGCCAGCAGGGCCACCGTGACCATCAGCTCCACCACAGAGAAGCCGCGGGCAGTTTGCATGCGCTGTGCACTTTATTTTTTCTGCTCTTGTGCAGTCTACTGGGATTAACTTCCCCAAGACAAGCGTGCTGAAAACGCCGATGAACGTAGATTAGCATTATTGACAATGGCATCCGGTTATATGCCGGAAATGCAGTCTTTGAGGCTCTCATCGCCTATCCGGGCTACGCGGGCGCGACCAACGACACTGATGATGATGGCGCGAGCATGCTGCGGCGCGGCAGTCGTGCACAGTGTCAGCGTGCGGTTGGTGGCATAGCCGCTGGGGTAATAGCGGATGTAGGCTGGCGTGCCACGCACCTGCGCTCCTCCGGGGCCGTTACGATGCGCCAACAGCAGGTTATCGCTGTCTGGGTTGAACTGCGGTGGCTGGCTGTAATCCTGGTCCCTGAACACCAGCCAGCCCTGCGACCAGGCTTTCGCGTCATGGGCACACAGGGCCCCATCCGCGCTGGGGCAGATGACCACGTCGCTGGCGTCTAGCACCGCGCGCAGGCGTGCCAGCTGGATGTGGGTCAGGAGCAGATTGGCACTGGCGACAACGCGGTTGCGCTCGTGCAGTTCCTGCAGCGCCGGCAGCGCCAGGCCGGCAAGCACGGCCAGCAACGCGACTGCGACCAGCGATTCGACGAGGGAAAAGCCCCGTTCCTGAGTCATGCACGCCATCCTTGGCTGCGGCGATGATCGGTGAAGTGGCCTTAGGCTAAGACAGACCGCCACACGGGGCAAGTGTCCCGGACGAACATTATTGAGGTGGTGAGACGGGGTGTTTATACTGCGCAGCCTTCGTTGGCCGGCGTAGCTCAGTTGGGTGAGGCTGAGCGCAAGGCGAGCACGGCTCGCCGCGAGGCCGAACGCCCGGCCTTGGCCGGGCCGGGTCGCGGTATCCAACACTGCCGTGGCCCGGTGACAGGACAGAATTTGCCGGCGTAGCTCAGTTGGTAGAGCAACGCATTCGTAATGCGTGGGTCGGGGGTTCGACTCCCTCCGCCGGCACCACCTGACCGATCCCCCTCAATGCTTTGCGAAATCAGGCGCTGCTGCACCTGGCCACCGGTTCAGACTGGGTTAATACTGGGCCGTATAAAGTCGTCAGCAGACTTCCAACGAAGGAGACGGTTCCATGAAAAAGCCCATCACACACATTCTTCTGGCCGGCTTTTGCGCGAGCGTACTGGCGGCCACGCCGGCGCTGGCGGCAAAGCCCGACAACCCCGGCAACGGCAAGGGCCGGGCAGCCGAGGCGGCGGGCCAGCCGGCCGCCGCCGAGCATGGCAAGTCCCATGCCGAGCATGGCAAGGGCGTGGCTGTCTCCAAAGGCGCGCACTTCGACGAGCGTCACCGGGACATCATCCGCGAGTACTTCGGCCGCGAATTCCGGCGGGGCAACTGCCCGCCGGGTCTGGCCAAGAAGAACAACGGCTGTATGCCGCCGGGCCTGGCCAAGCAATGGGCCATCGGCCGGCCGTTGCCGCATGACATCGTGTTCTACGATTTGCCCTACGCGCTGCTGAAGGAGCTGGGTCGCGCACCGGACGGCTACAAGTACGTGCGCGTGGGGGCCGATGTCCTGATGATCGCGATCGGCACCAAGATGGTCGTCGATGCCATTGAGGACCTGAACAGCCTCTAAGGAACATCTGATCAATTCCTTCGTCATTCCGGCGCAAGCCGGAATCCAGCGACTTTTAAGGCTCTGGACCCCGGCCCCCGCCGGGGTGACGAATTAATCAGAGCTTCTTACTGCCTCGCGCGGCAGACAATACGCGGGTCGCGAATGCGGCCCGCTTCTTTGTCGGGGCGTGTCGCATTGACGGCCTGCGACATTGGGTTATCATGGCCATGCCCGGAATCGGTCCGGGCAGCTCAGGATGAGCGCACCTGCGGCCATGGATGGCTGTTCCCGGTCCTGTCCGCCCGCGTTCGTCCTGTGGATCCCAACCCGCACAGGAGAACCCAAGATGTCGTTCATCAAGACCACGCTTGCCGCATTGCTGCTGGCTTCTTCCAGCCTCGTCTTCGCCGCCGGAACGGTGGACATCAACACCGCCGATGCCCAGACCCTGCAGACCCTCGACGGGGTGGGCCCGGCCAAGGCGCAGGCGATCATCGAGTACCGCCAGGCCAACGGGCCGTTCAAGTCGGTCGAGGATCTCGGCAAGGTACAGGGCATCGGCGAGAAGACGCTGCAGGCCAATCGCGATCGGATCAGCGTCGGCAAGACGGCCGAACCGGCCAAGAAGAAAACCGCCGCCAACTAGCCGGCGGTATGCCCGTACGGGCCCGGCGGGCAGTGCCGCCGGGCCCGTCTCGTTTGGCGGGAATCTGGCCGCTGGGGCGGCCCATCGGGTATTCTTATGCGTCTTCGGGAGAGGTGGCCGAGCGGTTTAAGGCGGCGGTCTTGAAAACCGTTGACGGTTTACCCCGTCCGTGGGTTCGAATCCCACCCTCTCCGCCAGTCCCGGAACCCCCTAAATCGCAAGATCAGGCAAGCCAGGCCAGGCCTGTGGAGAGCAAACGATGAACGCCAAGACCCTGATGGAAACCGCACGTGCAATGGTCGCCGACGGCCGCGGCATTCTGGCCGCCGACGAGAGCACCGGCACGATCGAGAAGCGCTTCAAGAGCATCGGCATCGAGAACACCGAGGAGCACCGGCGCGCCTACCGCGAAATGCTCTTCACCACGCCGGACATGGAGAAGTACATCAGCGGCGTGATCCTCTACGAAGAAACCCTGTTCCAGGCCACCCGCGACGGTAAGCCCTTTGCGAAGCTGCTGGCGGATAAGGGCGTGATCCCCGGCATCAAGGTGGACAAGGGCACCAAGCCGCTAGCGGGCGCGCCGGACGAGCTGGTGACCGAGGGGCTCGACGGCCTGCGCGACCGCCTGATCAAGTACCGCGAGGCCGGGGCGCGCTTCGCCAAGTGGCGCGCGGTCATCACCATCGGCCCCGGCATCCCCAGCGACTACTGCATCGAGGTCAACGCCCACGCGCTGGCCCGGTACGCGGCGCTGTGCCAGGAGCAGGACATCGTGCCGATCGTGGAGCCCGAGGTGCTGATGGATGCCGACAACACGCTCGAGGTCTGCGAGGCGGTCACCGACCGGACGCTGGCCGAGGTGTTCCGCCAGCTCTACCGCCAGCGCATCATGCTGGAGGGCATGATCCTCAAGCCCAACATGGTCATCTCCGGCAAGAAGTGCCCGGTGCAGGCCGACGTGGAAACGGTCGCCGCCGCCACCGTGCGTACCCTCAAGCGCCGCGTTCCCGGCGCCGTGCCTGGCATCGCCTTCCTGTCCGGCGGCCAGAGCGATGAGGCCGCCACCGCGCACCTCAACGCCATGAATCGCCTGGGACCGCTGCCCTGGACGCTGTCCTTCTCCTACGGTCGCGCGCTGCAGGCGCCCTCGCTCAAGGCCTGGGCCGGCCAGACCGCCAACGTGGCGGCGGGGCAGCGTGCCTTCCTGCATCGCGCGCGCTGCAATTCGGCTGCGGTCCAGGGGCGTTACAACGACGCGATGGAAAAGGCCGCCTAAGCCGGCGCCGACATGAGCGGGCTGCAGGCTTGCCTGGCGCTCAGTCCGCTGTTCCGGGACCTCGATGGCGCCGTGCTGGCCGACCTGGCGGCGCGTGCCCAACGGATTGAACTGGCGAGCGGCAGCACGCTGTTCCGTTATGGCGACGCAGGCGATGCACTCTATGTCGTCGCCACCGGCCGGCTGCGCGCGAGCCTGCCGGTCGGGGAAGGCGAAGAAACCATGGGCGATGCCGGTCGCGGCGAGGTGGTCGGGGAGATCGCGCTGGTGACCGGCGAACCGCGCACCGCCACGGTACGTGCCATCCGCGACAGCGTCCTGATCCGTATCGGCAAGCAGGACGTCGAGTGCCTGCTGGACCGCCACCCTGCCGCGATGATGCAGCTGGCGCGCCTGATCGTGCTGCGCCTGAGTACACATGGCCGTCGGCGCCGGCGTGACGCCTTGCGCAGCATGCGTACGCTGGCGCTGGTGCCCGCACATGACGGCGTGACGAATCTGCGCCGGCTGGCGGAGGATCTGGCTGCCGAGCTGTGCGCCTTCGGCAGTGTGCGCCTGCTGGATGCCGCGGCGGTGGACGACACGTTCGGCCCAGGCTATGCGGCGACACCCTTCAGCCCCGGTGAGCACAACAACCGGCTGGTCGACTGGCTGAACGCGCTGGAGGCGGAGCATCGCTTCCTCATTTACCTCGCCGATGCCGCCACGACGGCCTGGAGCGCGCGCTGCCTGCGCCAGGCTGACCGGATCCTGCTGCTGGCGGAGGCCCGGCATCCACCCCAGTTGAGCGACGCCGTGCGCTACTGCTTGGATCATGCCATCCAGACGCCGCGCGAACTGGTGCTGTGGCACGAGAGCGCGCAATTGGCCGAGGGTTGCCAGCCGGTCGAATGGCGCGAACAGTGCGCTGCGGTCGCCCACCATCATCTGCGGGCCGGTAACGCCGGCGATGTGGCGCACCTGGCCCGTATGCTGACCGGGCACGCGCTGGGCGTCGTGTTGGGCGGCGGCGGCGCGCGCGGTTTTGCGCACCTTGGTCTGCTGCGACTGTTGACGGAGCAGGGTCACAGGATCGACCTGATCGGCGGCACCAGCATCGGCGCGCTGATCGCCGCACTCTTTGCGCAGGGGCGCAGCCTGGACGACATGCGCGCGGCCCTGGACGACCTGTTCGTCAGGCACAACTACCTCAACGACTACAGCCTGTCACGCGTTTCGCTGATCGGCGGCCGCAAGTTCCGCGCGCAGCTCGAGCGCCTGTTCGGCGAGCAGCACATCGAAATGCTGCCGGTTCCGTACTTCTGCGTCAGCACCAATCTGACACGGGGCAGCGCCGTCGTACATGACAGCGGGTTGCTGCGCGAGTGGGTGGCGAGCAGCATGACCATTCCGGGGATTGGCCCGCCGGTGGTCTGGCGTGGCGACCTGCTGGTGGACGGCGGCCTGCTCAACAATGTGCCGACCGACGTCATGCAGGATCTGGGCCGGGGCATCGTCATCGGCTCGGACGTCAGCAACGCCGTGGAGCTGCGCGTCGAAGGCGTCGACAGCAGCCAACCGCGCGACCTGCTGCACTACCGCAGCATGGCGTCCGCCTTCAACATCGCCAAGATCCTGTTCCGCTCCGCCACACTGGTCGATGAGAATCAGGTGCGGGCCCGGCGTGGCAGCGCCGACCTCTACCTGCGCATGCCGGTGCAGGGCGTGGGCACCTTCGACTGGGCCGCTGCGCAGACGCTGGAGCAGCAAGCTTACGATTACGCGCGCGTCGAGCTGGAGCGCTTTTTCGCCGAGCAGGCGAAAGCAGCCGCCTGACTTCTTTAGCCCAGCAGCCGCCGCAGGATGGCCTGGTAGATCAGGCACAGGCGATCGAGGTCCTCGATCCGCACGTGCTCGTCGATCTTGTGGATGCTGGCGTTCACCGGGCCGAGTTCCACCACCTCGGCGCCCGTGGGTGCGATGAAACGCCCGTCCGAGGTGCCGCCCGCGGTCGACAGCTGCGGCGTGATGCCGGTGACTTCGCGCACGCCCTCGCGCGCCGCATCGACCAGCCGGCCGCGCGCGGTCAGGAACGGCGCGCCGGAGTGGCGCCACTCCAGCCGGTAGTCGAGCCCATGGCGCTTCAAGACCGCTTCCACGCGCTCGCGGATGGCGTCCGCGGTGAGTGCAGTCGAATAGCGCAGGTTGAACAGCAGTTCCGCATGGCCGGGAATGACGTTGTCGGCGCCGGTGCCGGCATTGAGGTTCGACACCTGGAAACTGGTCGGCGGGAAGTCCTGCGTGCCGCGATCCCATTCGATCGCGCAGAGTTCGGCCAGCGCCGGGGCCAGGCGGTGAATGGGGTTGTCGGCCAAGTGGGGGTAGGCGACATGGCCTTGCCGGCCGCGCACGCTGAGACGCCCGGTCAGCGAACCGCGACGGCCGTGCTTGAGCGTGTCGCCGAGCACTGTGGCGCTGGAGGGTTCGCCGACGATGCAGTAGTCGATGCGCTCGCCGCGCGCCTGTAGCGCCTCCACCACGCGGCGCGTGCCGTCCACGGCGACGCCTTCCTCGTCGCTGGTGATGAGGAAGGCGATGCTGCCGGCGTGCTGCGGCCGTGCGCGCACGTACTCGCCGGCGGCCACCACCATGGCGGCCAGACTGCCTTTCATGTCGGCGGCGCCGCGGCCGTACAGAAGGCCGTCACGGATGTCCGGCATGAACGGGTCGCTGCTCCAGGCCTCGAGCGGGCCGGTCGGCACCACGTCCGTGTGGCCTGCGAACACGACCAGCGGCGCGCCGCGGCCGCGCCGCGCCCACAGGTTCTGGACTGCGCCGAAGCGCATGGGCTCGAGCGCGAAACCGGCGGCGGCGAGCCGCTCGCCGATCAGGGCCTGGCAGCCGTCATCCTCGGGCGTGACCGAGCGCCGCCGGATCAGCTCCAGGGTCAGCTGCAGGGTCGGGGAGTGGCCGGACATCAGTCGGCGCCCTCGAAAACGACATCGTACTGCGCACTGCTGAAGCCGACGACCACCGCGGCGCCGATTTCCAGCACCGGGCGCTTGATCAGGCTCGGGTGCGCCAGCATGAGCGTGCGGGCCTTCGCGCCGGTGAGCCCGGCCTTGTCGCCGTCGGGCAGCCCGCGCCAGGTGGTGCCGCGGCGGTTGAGCAGAACCTCCCAGCCCACCTCGGCCAGCCAGCGCTCGAAGTGCTCGCGCGGCAGGCCTTCCTTGCGGAAATCGTGGAAGCGGTACTCGATCCCATGCTGGTCCAGCCAGGCGCGCGCGGCCTTGCAGCTGCCGCAGTTCGCCAGACCGTAGAGCGTGGTGGCGCTCATCCGTCGATGCTGCGCAGCAGTTCGTTGATGCCGACCTTGGCGCGGGTCTGGGCGTTGGCGCGCTTGACGATAATCGCGCAATTCAGGTTGTAGCGGCCGCCGGCCTTGGGCAGCGAACCGGCCACCACCACGGCGTCGGCGGGCACGCGGCCGTACAGGACCTGATCGTTCTCGCGGTCGTAGATCGGGGTGCTCTGGCCGATGAATACGCCCATCGAGATCACGGCGCCGCTTTCGACGATCACGCCCTCGACGATCTCCGAGCGCGCGCCGATGAAGCAGTCGTCCTCGATGATGGTCGGGCTGGCCTGCAGGGGCTCGAGCACGCCGCCGATGCCGACGCCGCCGGACAGGTGCACGTTCTTGCCGATCTGCGCGCAGGAACCGACTGTGGCCCAGGTGTCGACCATGCTGCCTTCGTCCACGTAGGCGCCAATGTTGACGTAGGACGGCATCAGGATGGCGTTCTTCGCGATGAAGGCGCCCTTGCGCACCATTGCCGGCGGCACCACCCGCGCGCCCTGCGCCTGGAAGGCGGCGGCGTCGTAGCCGGCGAACTTGGCCGGCACCTTGTCGTAGTAGCGCGTCTCCGCGCCTTCCATCACGACGTTGTCCTGCAGGCGGAAATACAGCAGCACGGCCTTCTTGAGCCACTGGTTGACCACCCACTGCCCGTCGCGCTTCTCGGCGACGCGCAGCCGGCCCTTGTCGAGATGTTCGATGACGGTCAGCACCGCCTCGCGGAGCTGGGGTTCCGCGTTCTGCGGCGTGAGCGACTGGCGGCGCTCGAAAGCGTTCTCGACGATGGCTTGCAGGTCTTGCACGAAGGGCTCCGCCCCGGTTTTGGTGACGCGCAATTCTAGCGCAGCGCTCAGCGCAGCGTCGAAACGAAATCCCGCAGCCGGCGCGCCGCTTCCGCACATTGCTCGAGCGGCGGCACCAGCGAGATGCGGATGCGGTTGGCGCCGGGATCCCGGCCGTCCACCGTCCGCGACAGGTAGCGGCCCGGCACCACGCGCAGGTTCTCGCGCGCCAGCAGCTCGCGGGTAAAGTCACGGTCGTCGATGGGGGTCCGGGGCCACAGGTAGAAACTCGCCGCCGGGCGTGTGACTGGAAGGCTGTCCCCAAGGATGTCTAGCACGGCGTCGAACTTGGCGCGGTACTGTGCGCGGTTGTCCGCGACGTGCGCCTCGTCGCGCCAGGCGGCAATGCTGGCCTGCTGCACGGCCGGGTTCATCGCGCTGCCGTGATAGGTGCGATACAGCAGGAAGCGTCGCAGCACTTCGGGATCGCCGGCAACAAAACCCGAGCGCAGGCCGGGGACGTTGGAGCGCTTGGACAGGCTGTGAAAGACCACGCAGCGGCGGAAATCCGGCACACCCAGCTCGGCCGCCGCCTGCAGCAGGCCGGGTGGCGGAGCCGATTCGTCGAGATAGATTTCGCTGTAGCACTCATCGGACGCGATCACGAAGTCGTGGCGTTCGGCCAGTTCGATGGCGCGATCGAGCTGCGCCAGCGGCAGCACCGCACCGGTCGGGTTGCCGGGGCTGCACAGGTAGAGCAGCTGGCAGTCGCGCCAGACCGCCGTCGGCACGGCGTCGAGGTCGGGCAGAAAGCCGTTCTCTTCCAGGCAGGGCAGGAAGTGCGGCTGCGCGCCGGCCAACAGCGCCGCGCCCTCGTAGATCTGGTAGAAAGGATTAGGCATCAGCACGCGCGCCGGTCGTGTGCGATCCACGATGGCCTGGGCGAAGGCGAACAGCGCCTCGCGCGTGCCATTGACCGGCAGCACGTGGCGGGCGGGATCGAGCGCGCCGGCGGGGAGGCGGAAGCGGCGGGCCAGCCAGCCGGCGATCGCCTCGCGCAGCGCCGGAACGCCGGCGGTGGTGGGGTAGCTGTCGATGGCCGGCAGCGCGCGGGTCAGTGCCTCGAGAATGAACGGCGGCACGGGGTGTTTCGGCTCGCCAATGGACAGTGCAATCGGCGGCTTGGCGGCCGGCGTGACGCCCGCAAGCAGCTGGGCCAGCTTCTCGAAGGGATAGGGCTGCAGGCGCTCGAGATCGGGATTCATGTCATGCTGCGCCTTCAGCTCGCCGGGTCGGCGTCCAGTGCCTGCGTCAGCGCCTGGCGCAGCAGATGGAAGCGTGCGGGATCGGTGATCGGTTTGTGCTGGGTGTCGGTGACGTAGAACACGTCTTCGGCACGTTCGCCGATGGTGCCGATCTTGGCGGCCTCGACCAGGATGCCCTGGTCCTTGAATACTGCGCCGATGGTCGAGAGCAGGCCCGGGCGGTCGCCGGTGACCACTTCCACCAGGGTCCGCTGGCGGTCCACGTCCTGGCTGAAGAAGATCTGCGTCGGTGTATTGAAGTGCTTGAGCTGGCGCGGCAGACGCCGCCCGACCTCGACGCTGGAGACTTTGGGGTCGCTGATCACGCGGCGCAGAGCGTCGCGGATCTCGTCGAAGCGGGAGGCCTCGACGATCGGCGCGCCGTTGCCTTCCATCACCACGTAGGTGTCGAGCGTGTAGCCGTCGCGGGTGGCGCCGATGCGTGCGTCCAGGATGTTGAGTCCCAGACGCGCCAGCATGCCGGTGCTCAGGCCGAACAGGTAATCCACGTCGCGGGTATAGACGAAGACCGTGGTGCCGCGCGCGGCCAGCGTGTCCACGCGAACCAGCGGCAACGCCTCTTCGGGGGTCTCGGCAATGGCCTGTGTCTGCCAGGCGATCTCGGCGCTGCTGTGGCGCAGGAAATGCTCGTCCTCGATACGGGCCCAGACGGCGTCGATCTGTTCGCCCGAAAGGCCGCGGTCCTCCAGCAGACGGCGCGCGCCGGCCTTGGTCTCTTCGACCAGCTCGCGCTCGCCGATCGGTTCGTGCAGGCCGCGCTCCAGCGTGCGGCGGGTGGCGGCATACAATTCCTGCAGCAGGCTGGCGCGCCAGGAATTCCACAGGTTGGGGTTGGTGGCGCGAATGTCGCAGACGGTCAGCAGGTAGAGGTAGTCGAGACGGGTCTGGTCGCCCACCTGGCGCGCGAATTCGAGGATCACCTTCGGGTCCGAGATGTCACGGCGCTGCGCGGTCATGGACATCACCAGATGGTTGCGCACCAGCCAGGCGACCAGCTCGCTGTCCGGATGCGACAGGCCATGCGCCAGGCAGAAGTCCGCGGCCTCGGCCGCGCCCAGCTCCGAATGGTCGCCGCCGCGGCCCTTGGCGATGTCGTGGAACAGCCCGGCCAGGTACAGCAGTTCCGGCTTGGGCAGGCGCTTGAACACCGCGCTGGCGTAGGGCAGCTCGTGCTCGAACTCGGGCAACGCCAGGCGGCGCATGTTGCGCACCACGAACAGGACATGCTCGTCCACCGTCAGGGTGTGGAACAGGTCGTACTGCATCATGCCGATGACCTGGCCGAAGGCGGGCAGGTAGCGGCCGAGCACGCCGTAGCGGTTCATGCGCCGCAGCTCGTGGGTGATGCCGCGCGGCTGGCGCAGCATCTCCATGAACAGCGTCCGGGCGCGCACGTCGCGGCGCAAGCGCTCGTCGATCAGCCCGCGGTCGCGGCGGATCAGGCGCAGCGTTTCAGCGGCGATGCCCTTCAGCTCGCGGTGGCAGGTCAGCAGGTAGAAAATTTCCAGCAGCGCCACCGGATCTTCCTGGAACACATCCGGATGGCAGGCCTCGATGTAGCCGTGGCGGGTCTGGAAGCGGGCGTTGAGCGGCTCGGGCGGCGCGGCGTCCTCCGGGTACAGGATCGCCTCCTGGAACAGCTGCAGCAGCATGTCGTTGAGGCAGGACAGCGCCTTGACCGTTCGATAATAGCGCTGCATGAATTGCTCGACCGCCAGGTTGTGGCTGGCATCGCGATAGCCGAACATCTGCGCGACCTTCACCTGGTGGTCGAACAGCAGCCGATCCTCGCGCCGCTCGCACAGCCGGTGCAGGGCGAAACGCACCCGCCACAGGAAGGACTGGTGCTCATTCAGTTCGCAGTATTCCTGCTCGGTCAGGAAGTCATGCGTCACCAGATCGTGCAGGGTTTCGGTGCCGAAATGGCGCATCGCCACCCAGCTGATGTTCTGCAGATCGCGCAGCCCCCCGGGCGATTCCTTGACGTTGGGTTCGAGCTTGTAAGCCGTGTCCTGGTACTTGGCGTGCCGCGCGCGCTGCTCCTCCAGCTTGGCAGCGAAGAAATCCCGCACCGGCCAGAGCCGGTCCGGCGTGATGGCCGCGCGCATGGCGCGAAACAGGGCCGCGTTGCCGGCCAGCGGACGCGACTCGAGCAGGGTGGTCATGATGGTGAGGTCGGCGGCAGCCTGGCGGCAGCACTCCACCGGCGTGCGCACGCTGTGGCCGAGGTCCAGGCCGATGTCCCAGACAAAGGTCAGGAAGGCTTCCAGCCCGGCCTGCGCTGCGCCGAGATCCGGCTCCTCGTGCAGGATCAGCAGGTCAATGTCCGAATAGGGCAGGAGTTCACCGCGCCCGTAGCCGCCGACCGCCACCAGGCAAAGGCCCGTCGTGTCGGAGCCCAAGAAGTGCTGCCAGGCGCGCGTCAGCAATTCGTCGACCTGGCGTGCCCGGCCGCGCACCAGATTCTCGACCGGCACACCGGCGTCGAAGGCCTTGTACAACAGCTGCTGGCCCTGCTCCAGCCTTTGGCGGCCTGCGGCGACAGTGAGGCCGGCCTCATCGAACCCCGGCAACAGGCCGAACAGTTCGCCGCTTTCGCAGTTTGCCGTTGGCAGCTGCGCAGCCTCGACCATCAGAGTGCCCCGTTACGCAGGGTCAGCACCTCGACGCCGTCGTCGGTGACCAGCACGGTGTGCTCCCACTGGGCCGACAGCGAGTGGTCCTTGGTGACCACGGTCCAGCCGTCCGGCAGCAGCTTCACCTCGGGCCGGCCGGCGTTGACCATCGGTTCGATGGTGAAGCACATGCCCGGTTCGAGCCGCAGCCCGGTGCCGGGGCTGCCGTAGTGCAGCACCTGCGGGTCCTCGTGGAACACACGGCCGATGCCGTGGCCGCAGTATTCGCGCACCACCGAGAAGCCGTTCTTCTCGACGTGCGTCTGGATGGCGGCGCCGATATCGCCCAGCCGCGCGCCCGGCCGCACCTGCTCGATGCCGCGGCACATGGCCTCGTAGGCCACCTGCGAGAGGCGTCTGGCCTGCACGCCGACCTCCCCGACGAAGAACATGCGGCTGGTGTCGCCGTGCCAGCCGTCCTTGATGACGGTGATGTCGATGTTGACGATGTCGCCGCGCTTGAGCTTCTTGTCCCCCGGGATGCCGTGGCAGACCACGTGGTTGACCGAGGTACAGATGGACTTGGGGAAGCCGCGGTAGTTGAGCGGTGCCGGCACGGCCTGCAGGTGGTTGACGATGTAGTCGTGGCAGATGCGGTTCAACTCGTCGGTGGTGACGCCCGGCTGCACATGCGGCTCGATCATCAGCAGCACCTCGGCCGCCAGCTGCCCGGCCACCCGCATTTTCTGCTGTTCTTCCGGGGTTTTGATGGTCACGCTCATGGCAGGCCTGGGTGGGTCCGGCCGGAACGGGGCCGAAAGCCGGAAATTTAGGCAAATCCGATTGTTACGCGAAGCGGCTTATGGTATAAAGCGCACGCTTTTTTAGCAATTTCGCTAATCAAGTCAGGTGCCAGGCCCCGGTTGCGACCGGGCCGGCGAAATTCTCACACGCATCGTCACGTGCGGCAGGGTGCCCGGGGCTCCGGTCCAGGGTTGCCGCATGGGGTGCGTGGAGGCCCAACCCAACGGAGTCTGAACGACATGTCGCAAGTCACCATGCGCCAGCTGCTGGAGGCCGGTGCCCATTTCGGCCATCGTACCCGCTACTGGAACCCCAAGATGGCCCCGTACATCTTCGGCCATCGCAACAAGATCCACATCATCAACCTGGAACAGACGCTGCCGCTGCTGCGCGAGGCGCACAATTACGTCAGCCGGCTGGCCGCCAACGGCGGCAAGATTCTGTTCGTCGGCACCAAGCGTGCCGCGCGCGAGGCGATCGAGGCCGAGGCCACCCGCTGCGGCATGCCCTACGTCAGCCATCGCTGGCTGGGTGGCATGCTGACCAACTTCAAGACCGTCAAGCAGTCCATCAAACGCCTGACCGATCTCGAGCAGATGATCGAGGAAGGCTCCTTCAACCGGCTCAGCAAGAAAGAACAGCAGAGGCTCAATCGCGAGCTGGAGAAGCTGCGCCGCAGTCTGGGCGGCATCAAGAACATGACCAGCCTGCCGGACGCCTTGTTCGTGGTGGACGTCGGCCACGAGAACATCGCCGTGCAGGAGGCCAACAAGCTCGGCATCCCGGTGGTGGGGGTGGTGGACACCAACAACTCGCCGGACGGCATCGCTTGCGTGATTCCCGGCAACGACGACGCCATCCGTGCCATCCGCGTCTATGCCTCGGTCATCGCCGATGCGGTGATCGACGGCCGCGGCACCGTGACCACGGCAGCCAAGGATGAGTTCGTCGAGGTCAGCGAGGACGCCGGCAAGGCCAGAGCCAAGCCACGGGCGCGCCCCGCGGCCAAGCCCAAGGCCGCGACGCGCTCGCGCAAAGCCACGGACAAGGAATGACGAGGCCGGCATGACGATTTCCGCAACACTGGTGAAGGAGCTGCGCGAGCGCACCGGCTCCGGCATGATGGAATGCAAGCGCGCGCTGGAGGCGACCGGCGGCGACATCGAGGCCGCGGTCGAGAAGATGCGCAAGGAAGGCATGGCCAAGGCCGACAAGAAGGCCGGCCGCGTGGCGGCCGAAGGTGCGGTCCTGACCCGGATTTCCGAGGATGGCCAGACCGGCCTGATCCTGGAGATCAACTGCGAAACCGACTTCGTCGCCAAGGACGCCAGCTTCCAGGCCTTTTGCCAGGACGTGGCCGCAGCGGCGCTCAAGGCACGGCCCGCGGATCTGGAGGCGCTGCTGGCGCTGGATCTGGGCGGCGAGAGCGTCGATCAGCGTCGTCGTGGCCTGGTGGCCAAGATCGGCGAGAACATCGGCGTGCGCCGTTTCGCCTTCGTGCCGGCGACCGGCGGCGTGCTGGCATCCTATATCCACGGCGGCCGCATCGGCGTGCTGGTGGCCCTGACGGGCGGTGATGCGGAGCTGGCCAAGGATCTGGCGATGCACATCGCGGCCAGCAGTCCCGCCTATGTCAGCGCTTCCGACGTGCCGGAAGAGGTCAAGGCCAAGGAGCGCGAGATCATCGCGGCCCAGACCGCCGACGCCAAGAAGCCGGCTGACATCATCGCCAAAATGGTGGAAGGCAAGCTGCGCAAGTTCCTGAACGAGATCACGCTGCTCGGCCAGCCCTTCGTCAAAAACCCCGACCAGACCGTCGAGCAGCTGCTGAAGCAGGCCGGGGCTACGGTCACGGCGTTCCAGCGCTATGCGGTGGGCGAGGGGATCGAGAAGCAGGCGGGTGATTTCGCCGCCGAGGTGGCGGCGGCGGCCCAGGCGGCGAAATAGGCAGCACCCGCCAGACACGACAGGCCCCGTCACCGGGGCCTGTTTTTAGATGGAGCCGCCGGCAGGCGCTCCGTTAGAATGCGGCAGCGATCCGAGGAGCCAGCGCGCACATGTCCCAAAAACCCGCGTACCAGCGCATTCTCCTGAAACTCAGCGGCGAAGCGTTGATGGGCGATGCCGACTACGGCATTTCCCCCGCGGTCATGGAGCGTCTGGCCGGCGAGATCGGGGAGGTGGTCCGGGCCGGGGTGCAGGTGGCGCTGGTGGTCGGCGGCGGCAACATCTTCCGTGGCGAGGGCTTGGCGCGCGCCGGCATGGACCGCGTCACCGGCGACCACATGGGCATGCTGGCGACCGTGATCAACTCGCTGGCGCTGCAGGACGCCATCGAGCGTCATGGCATGACTGCGCGCGTCATGTCCGCGATCCGCATCAATGAGGTCTGCGAGGACTACATCCGCCGCCGCGCCGTTCGCCACCTGGAAAAGGGCCGCGTGGTGATCTTCGCCTCCGGCACCGGCAATCCCTTCTTTACCACCGACTCGGCGGCCAGCCTGCGCGCGATCGAGATCGGCGCCGAGCTGATGCTCAAGGCCACCAAGGTGGACGGCATCTACGATGCCGACCCGCTCAAACATCCCCAGGCCAGGCGCTACGAGCGCCTGACCTACGACCAGGTGCTCGACCAGCGCCTCAACGTGATGGACCTGACCGCGATCGTTCTCTGCCGCGACAACCACCTGCCGCTACGGGTGTTCGACATGAACCGCGCTGGCGATCTGATGCGCATCGTCATGGGCGCCCAGGACATCGGCACGCTGGTGGAAGACGGCCGGTCGTGACGTGAACAAATTAAGGACTCAGCCATGATCGAAGACGCCAAGAAAGACGCCCAGAAGCGCATGACCAAGTGCGTGGATGTGCTGCGCCAGGAACTGGTGAAGATCCGCACCGGGCGCGCGCACCCGAGTCTGCTGGACCACGTCAAGGTGGATTATTACGGTTCCGAGGTGCCCGTCAGCCAGTGCGCCAACGTGGTGGCCGAGGACGCACGCACCCTGTCGATCACGCCCTGGGACCGTGGCATGGTACAGGCGATCGAGAAGGCCATCATGACCTCCGACCTGGGCCTCAATCCCTCCACCGCCGGCACCGTGATCCGCATCATCCTGCCGGCGCTGACCGAGGAGCGCCGCCGCGAACTGGTCAAGATCGTGCGCAGTGAGGGCGAGAACGCGCGTGTCGCGATCCGCAACGTGCGGCGCGACAGTAACCAGGACCTCAAGGACATGTTGAAGGAAAAAATGATCAGCGAGGACGAGCTCAAGCGCGGCGAGCAGGAGATCCAGAAACTGACCGATCAGTACATCGCTGAGGTGGACCGGCTGCTGGAGAACAAGGAAAAGGAGATGATGGCGCTGTGACCGCGCCTGCGCCGCCTAGCGGCGATGTGCCCGCGCTTCCGACACTGCTCCAGTCCCGCCCATGCCCGAAACCGCGCCTTTGCACCTTCCCCGCCATCTCGCCGTGATCATGGACGGCAACGGGCGCTGGGCGCAGCGCCGGCTGTTGCCGCGAACGGCCGGGCACCGTGCCGGCGTCAAGTCCACACGGCTGCTCGTGGAGAACGCCGCGCGCCGCGGGATCGGCATCGTCACCGTCTTTGCCTTCAGCAGCGAAAACTGGAACCGCCCGCCCGACGAGGTCGGCATGCTGATGGACCTTTTTCTGCGCTCGCTCAGGCAGGAAGCCGCCGAGCTGCACGAGAACCGTATCCGCCTGCGTTTCATCGGCGACCGTTCGGCTTTCCAGCCCTTGCTGCGCGAGGAGATGGCCAGGGCCGAGGCGCTGACGGCGGCCAACGACCGGCTGGATCTGATCGTCGCGGTCGGCTATGGCGGCCGCTGGGACATCGTGCAGGCAGCGCGTGGGCTGGTGGCGCAGGCCCTGCGCGGCGAACTGCGCGCTGAGCACGTGACCGAGCAGCGCTTTGCCGCTGAGCTGAGCCTGGCCGGCCTCCCGGAGCCGGACCTGCTGATCCGTACCGGCGGCGAGCAGCGCATCAGCAATTTCCTGATGTGGCACTTCGCCTATACTGAGCTGTACTTTTGTGAAACCCTGTGGCCGGATTTCGATGAGGCGGCCCTCGACCAGGCCCTCGCGTGGTATGCCAGCCGCCAGCGCCGCTTCGGCCGCGTGCCGGCGCCGGACGGGGACTGAGCGATGTTGATGCAGCGGGTGATCACTGCGCTGATCCTGATCCCGCCCGTGGTGGCCGCCGTGTGGTTCCTGCCGACTGCGGCTATCGCCGTGGCACTGGCGCTGTTGATGCTGATCGGCGCCTGGGAGTGGGGACAGCTGATGCGACTACGCGCGGTACCGCTGCGGATGGGCTATGTCGCCGTCGTGGCGGTACTGCTGCTGGTGCTATACGGGCTGCGCGAACACGCCGACCTGCAGCGTGGCATGCTGGGCCTGGCTCTGCTGTGGTGGCTGCTGGCCTTCTTGTGGGTGCTGCGCTATCCCGCAGGCCTGCGCACCAATCAGCCGCGCCCCTGGCTGGTCGCGGGCATCGGTCTGTTGCTGCTGGGGCCGGCCTTCCTGGCGCTCGTGCTGTTGCACGCACGCCTGCAGGGACCGCTGTGGATCCTGTTCCTGCTGGCGCTGATCTGGGCGGCGGATACCGGCGCGTACTTCAGTGGCCGCAGTTTCGGTCATCACAAGCTGGCCGTACGCGTAAGCCCTGGCAAGACGTGGGAAGGCGCCGCCGGTGGCCTGTTGTTGAGCGCCACGGTCGCCGCGCTGGCCGGGCACTGGCTGTTCGACCTTGACGGCCGCCAATTGCTGCTGTTCGTCCTGCTGTGCGCCGGCGTGGTGGTGTTCTCGATCGTCGGCGACCTCACGGAGAGCATGTTCAAGCGCCATGCCGGCGTGAAGGACAGCGGTACGCTGTTTCCCGGCCATGGCGGCGTGCTGGATCGGCTGGACAGCCTGTTCGCTGCGGCACCGCTGTTCCTCGGTGGGCTGCTGGTGATGGGGCTCTGACATGCACGGACTCGCGGTACTCGGCGCGACCGGCACGATCGGCCTGAACACCCTCGACGTTGCCGCGCGCCATCCGGAGCGTTTCCGCATCCTGGCGCTCAGCGCGCACCGTGACGTCGCGCGCATGGTCGAACTCTGCTTGCGCCACCGCCCCGCATACGCCGTAATGGGCGATGCCGCCGGCGCCGAAGCCTTGCAGGCACAGTTGCGCGGCCCGCTGCCCGGAACCGAAGTGCTGTACGGCGCCGCCGCGCTGGCGGCGGTCGTCGCCCTGCCGGAGGTCACGCAGGTCATGGCGGGTATCGTCGGCGCAGCCGGGTTGCTGCCGACCCTGGCCGCGGTACGCGCCGGCAAGCGTGTGTTGCTGGCCAACAAAGAGCCGCTGGTGATGGCCGGCCGCCTGTTCATGCACGAACTGGCCCATGGCAACGCCACGCTGATTCCCGTCGACAGCGAGCACAACGCCATCTTCCAGTGTCTACCGGCCGGCTATCGCTGCGGCATGCGGCCGAGCGGCGTCCGGCGGATCATCCTCACGGCCTCGGGCGGGCCCTTTCGCGAGCTGCCGCTGGCGCAGCTGCGTGGCGTCACCCCGGAGCAGGCGGTTCGCCATCCGAACTGGGTGATGGGGCGGAAAATCTCGGTGGATTCCGCCACGATGATGAACAAGGGCCTGGAACTGATCGAGGCCGCGTGGCTGTTCGCGCTCCCACCCGAGCGCCTCGAAGTCATGCTGCATCCGCAGAGTCTCGTGCACTCGCTGGTGGAGTTCGATGACGGCTCGCAGCTGGCGCAGCTCGGCCAGCCCGACATGCGGGTGCCCATCGCCAATGCGCTGGCCTGGCCGGAGCGGATCGAGTCCGGTGCCGCCACGCTCGACCTGGCCGGCGCAGGACGGCTGGATTTCGCCGCGCTGGATGCCATGCGCTATCCCTGCCTGGATCTGGCACGGCAGGCCTTGAGCGCGGGCGGCGATGCACCGGCGGTGCTCAACGCGGCCAACGAAGTGGCGGTGGAGGCATTCCTCGAACACCGCATCGCCTTCACGGCGATCCCCGAGGTGATCGATCGCTGTCTCGATGCGCTGCCGCGGGCACCGCGTGGCGCCAGCGATGAACTGCAACGCATCCTGGCGGTCGATGCCTGGGCGCGACAGGAAGCCGAGGTGCAGCTGACGAATCTGCAGAAGAGGCCGCTACATGCCTGAGTGGATCATTTCCATTCCCTCGTTCATCTTCGCGATCGCCGTTCTGGTGGCGGTGCACGAATGGGGGCATTTTTGGGTGGCGCGCCGGCTGGGTGTTCGCGTGCTGCGTTTCTCCATCGGTTTCGGCAAGCGCCTGTGGGGCTGGACCGGGCGCGACGGCACCGAGTACTGGATTTCGGTGGTGCCGCTGGGCGGTTATGTGAAGATGCTCGACGAACGCGAGGGGCCTGTGGCAGCAGAAGAGCTGCACCGCGCCTTCAATCGCCAGCCGGTCGGTGCCCGCATCCTGATCGTGGCCGCCGGACCCCTGCTCAATTTCCTGTTCGCCATCGCCGCCTACTGGGTGATCTTCATCATCGGCATCCCGGGCCTGAAGCCGCTGCTGGCCGAGGTGCCCAGGGACAGCGTGGCCTACAGCGCCGGCTTGCGCGGTGGCGAGGAAATCCTCGCCGTGGAGGACAGTCCGATCGTGACGTGGAACGAGCTGCGTACGGAGCTGCTCAAGTCGGCGCTGCGCAAGCAGACCGTGCGCGTGCAGGCACGGGAGGCGGATGGCGATGTCTCGGTTCATCTGCTGTCGCTGGAAGGCCAGTCCGCCGACCCCGAGCAGCTGTTCCCGGCGCTGGGCATGAACCCATACCAGCCGCGCATCGAGCCGGTCATCGGCACGATCGAGGCCGGTAGCCCTGCGCAACACGCCGGCCTGCGTGCCGGAGACCGCGTGCTGGCGGTGGATGGCCTGCCGGTGCAGGATTGGGCGGCGCTGGTCGAGTGGATCCGTGCCCACCCGGATACCCGGTCGCAGCTGCAGGTGTTGCGCAACGGCGAAACCCTGACGCTGCCGATCACCATCGGCGCCGTCGGCGAGGGCGCGGCGCGCAGCGGCCGCATCGGCGCCGGCGTGGATGTAGACCCGGACTTGTGGCAGGATTTGCGGGCAGTTCGTAAGTATGGGCCGCTGCAGGCAATTCCCGCTGCCGTCGTGCAGACTTGGGATCTCTCGGTGCTGACCCTCAAGCTGATGGGTCGGATGCTGACCGGCGAGGTTTCGTGGCGCAATGTCAGTGGGCCGATCCAGATCGCGCAGTTTGCGGGCTACACGGCGAGCGTCGGGCTGGTGTCATTCCTGGGCTTCCTGGCGCTGGTCAGCGTCAGCCTCGGCGTATTGAACCTGCTGCCGGTACCGGTGCTGGATGGAGGACACCTTCTGTATTACGGTCTGGAACTCGTGCGCGGCAAGCCCCTGTCGGAGACCGCCCAGATTCTGGGACAGAAGGTAGGCCTGGCGCTATTGCTGG
Source organism: Nevskiales bacterium (assembly GCA_035574475.1). Classification (NCBI taxonomy): domain Bacteria; kingdom Pseudomonadati; phylum Pseudomonadota; class Gammaproteobacteria; order Nevskiales; species Nevskiales bacterium. Next base: position 41,707 of record DATLYR010000087.1, read on the forward strand.
CCCTGATGTGCGTGGCGTTCTATAACGACATCACCCGCCTGCTGGCTCAATAAAAGAACACAAGGGAACCGTCGCTCATGAGACTCAGCCGCAAGCTGCTGTGGATACTGCTGGGTACGCTGCTCAGCGTTCCGGCCTGGGCCTTCGAGGCCTTCATCATCGAGCACATCCGCGTCGAGGGCCTCCAGCGCCTCGAGGTCGGCACGGTTCTGACCTACCTGCCGCTGTCCACCGGCGACGAGATCAACGAGCAGACCGGCCAGCAGGCGATCCGCGCCCTGTACGGTACCGGCCTGTTCCAGGACGTCAGCCTCGAGCGGGAGGGCGGCACCCTGGTGATCCGCGTGCAGGAGCGGCCCTCGATTTCGAGCCTGAGCATCGAGGGCAACAAGAAGCTGGGCGGCGACGAGCTGAAGAAAGGCCTCGCCGACGCGGGGCTGGCGGAAGGGGAGCTGTTCAAGCGCGCGCTGCTGGATGGCGTCGAGCAGGAACTGCGCCGGCAGTACTACGCCAACGGTTTCTACGGCGTGCAGATCAAGACCGAGGTCGTCGAGGAGCCCGACAACCGCGTCAAGGTGGCGATCAAGATCACCGAGGGCGAGGTCGCCAAGATCAGCCAGATCAACATCGTCGGCAATAACGCCTTCACCGACGAGGAGCTACTCGAGTCCTTCAAGCTGGAGCCGACCCGGGTCATCGCCTTCTTCCAGAAGAGTGACCGCTACTCCAAGCAGCAGTTGCTGGGTGACCTCGAGAGCCTGAGCTCCTACTACCAGGATCGCGGCTACCTGCGCTTCAGCGTGGACTCGGTACAGGTGGCGCTGAGCCCGGACAAGCGCGACATCTTCGTCACGGTCAACGTTTCCGAGGGGCGCGTGTATAAGGTGCGCGACTTCAGCCTTACCGGTAACCTGGTGCTGACGGAGGAGCAGCTGCGGCGCCTGATTACGGTCAAGGCGGGCGACACCTTCTCGCGGCGCGAGGCGACCGAGAGCGGCAACCGCATCAGCGCCGTGCTGTCGGACCTCGGCTATGCCTTCGCCAAGGTCGAGCCGGTGCCCGAGGTGCACGACGAGGCGCAGGAGGTCAGCATCGACTTCCGCGTGGATGCCGGCAAGCGCGTGTACGTGCGCCGCATCAACTTCACCGGCCACGCCAAGACCAACGACGAAACCCTGCGGCGCGAGATGCGCCAGCTCGAGGGCGCGCCCTTCTCGCGCACGGCGGTGGAACGCTCGCGCACCCGCCTGGCGCGCCTGCCGTTCATCGAGGAGGCGGAGGTCGAGACCAAGCCGGTCCCCGGCACGGAGGACCAGGTGGACGTCAACTTCACAGTCAAAGAACGCCCGCCAGGCTCGATCCAGCTGGGTGTCGGCTTCTCGGACGCCTCGGGTTTCCTGATCTCCGGCAGTGTGACGCATACCAATTTCCGCGGCACCGGCGACCGGGTCGAGTTCAGTGCACAAAACAATGAGTTCTCCAGGCAGTTCAGCGCCAGCTGGACCGATCCTTATGCCACCCGCGACGGTGTGAGCCGCACGATCGCCGCATTCTTCCGCAAGTCCGAGCAGGTGGTCCGCTTCAGCTCCGGCTTCAACATCAACGCTACCGGGCTGTCGCTGACCTATGGCCTGCCGATCAGCGAGTTCTCGGCGCTGCGCCTGGGACTGGCTTACGAGCAGACATCGGTGGACGCCTTCACCGGCATCAGCTCGGATGAGCTGCTGTTGTTCACGACCGAAAACGGCACCAAGTTCGACGCTTATGAACTGCGCACCGGCGCATCCCGCGACACCCGGAATCGTACGGTATTCGCCACCAGCGGCATGCTGGATCGCTTCAATTTCGACCTGGTGCTGCCCGGCAGCGACCTGACCTATTACCGCGGCGTGTTCGATCACGAACAGTACATCCCGCTGCGCGCAGATTTCATCGTCCAGCTCAAGGGGCGACTGGGATATGCCGATGGCTACGGCGACAGCCGGGACATCCCGCCTTATGAGAATTTCTTCGCCGGCGGCTTCGAGTCAGTGCGTGGTTTTCGGGATGGCACGCTTGGCCCGCGCGATACGCCGGCCCCCGGACGCGAGTCCAACCCATTCGGTGGCAAGCTGGTGACCACCCTGCAGACTGAGCTGATCGTGCCCACGCCGCTGGAGAGCAACAACAAGTCCACGCGTCTGTCGGTGTTCTTCGATGTCGGCAACGTGTTTGCTGAGCCGGGCGACTTCGACCTGTCCGACCTGCGGCAGTCCACGGGTGTGGCGTTCTACTGGCTGACGCCGTTCTTCGGCGTACTCAAAGTCAGTCTGGCATACCCGCTGAACGAGGAAGACGAGGACGAGATCGACCGGTTCCAGATCTCCTTCGGCGTAGGGCTGTGATGTGCGGAACCCCTTTGTGTGAGGCAATGGCTGTGAAGATCCTGAAATCGATTCTATGTGCATTCCTGGTCGCCGGGTTGGTCGGCTTTGCCGGTAGTGCAGCAGCGCAGACGCGTGTGGCGGTGGTCAATATCTCCAAGCTGGTCACGGAGTCCCCGCAGGCGGCCAGTGCGCGCCAGAAGATGGACCAGGAGTTCTCCGCGCGACGCAAGCGGCTGGAGGGTCTGCAGGAGAAACTCATCGCCGACGTTGACAAGGCCAAGAAGGACGCGGCGGTGATGAGCGAGGACCAGAAGAAAAAGACCCAGGAGGACCTGTCCCGCCGCCAGCGCGAGTTCGCTCAGCAGCAGGGTGAATACAACGCCGAGGTCGCGCGTCGCGAGCAGCAGGAACTCGAGGCCCTGCGCAAGACCATCCTCGAGGTGGTGGCCGAGGTCGCACGCCAGAACAAGTACGACGTCGTGATCGGCGACGGGGTGGTCTACGCCGCCGACGCGGTCAACATTACCGACAAGGTGCTGGCCGCGATGCGCAGCAAGGCTGGCAAGCCCTGAGCGGGCAGGCGATGGAGCTTGCCCTGCAGGAGCTGGCAGCGCGCTTCGGGCTGGAGCTGCGCGGCGATCCCGCCACGCGCATCCGCGGGGTATGCAGCTTGGCACCGGGCCGTGACGGCTGCATCAGCTTTCTGGCCGATCCCGCCCTCGAAAAACAACTGACCGCCACCCGGGCGGCGGCCGTGATCCTGCGTCCGGCCTTGGCCGGCGCCTGTCGCGTGGCGGCCCTGATCAGTGACAACCCGCTGCTGGACTATGCCCGCATCGCTGCCCTGTGGGATCGGCGCATCCTGCCCGCACCGGGCGTGCATCCGACCGCCTTCGTCAACAGTCAGGCACGCGTCGATCCCAGCGCCAGCATAGGCCCGCATGCGGTGGTGCAGGCGGGTGCGCGCATCGGTCCCGGCGTCGAAGTCGGGCCGGGCTGCGTGATCGGCCACAACGCCGAGATCGGTGCCGGCAGCCGGCTGGTGGCGAACGTCAGTGTCGCCGACCGTGTCAGCATCGGCCAGCGCGTCACCATCGAGCCTGGCGCCGTGATCGGCGGCCGCGGTTTCGGCCTGGCGCGCGACGGCGAACGCTGGGTCGAGATCCCCCAGCTGGGCAGTGTGCGCATCGGTGATGACGTCGAGATCGGCGCCAACGCGACCATCGACCGCGGCGCGATCGAGGATACGGTCATCGAGGACGGGGTCAAGCTCGACAGCCACGTGCACATCGGCCACAACTGCCGCATCGGCGCGCACACGGTCATCGCCGGTTGCAGCGCCATTGCCGGGAGCGTGACCATCGGCCGCGGCTGCGTGCTCGCGGGCGCGGTCGGCATCGTGGATCACGTCATTCTGGGCGACAATGTGGTGGTGACGGCACGTTCGCTGGTCACCCGAGACCTGACCGAACCTGGAATGTACTCCTCCGGCTGGGGTGCGGTGCCGGCGGCGGAATGGCGCCGGCAGGTCGCCAGCCTGCGGCGCCTGGCGGAGCGGCCGGCACGGGGCAAGTCGCGGCCGCGCCGCGGCCAATCGGGAGAGGACAGGTGAAGTCTGCGGACATCAACGAAATCATGCGGCTGCTGCCGCACCGTTATCCCTTCCTGCTGGTGGACCGGGTGCTGGAATGCGAACCCGGCCAGCGCATCCTGGCGATCAAGAACGTCAGCATGAACGAGCCGTTCTTCATGGGGCATTTCCCGCAGCGGCCGGTGATGCCGGGCGTGCTGATCGTCGAGGCGCTCGCCCAGGCCGCGTGCCTGCTTGGCATCTGGAGCGCGGAGGGCGGGATGGAAGCGGGCACGCTCTATTACTTCCTGGGTATCGACAAGGCGCGCTTCAAGCGGCCCGTGGAACCCGGCGACCAGCTGCGGCTGCAGGTGCGTCTGGTCACCTCCAAGCGCGGCATCTGGAAGTTTGCCGCCGAGGCGCATGTCGGCCACGAGCTGGCCTGCGAGGCGGAAATCATGGCTACTGCGCGCAAACCCGCCGCACAGGGCGGTCAACCATGATCGACCCGCGCGCGGTCGTACATCCCGAGGCGCGGCTGGGCCGCAACGTCAGCGTCGGCGCCTACAGCCTGATCGGCGCCGGTGTCGAGATCGGCGACAACACCTGGATCGGCCCGCATGTGGTCATCAACGGGCCGACGCGCATCGGTCACAGCAATCGCATTTTTCAGTTCTGTTCGATCGGCGAGGAACCGCAGCACCGCAAGTACGCCGGGGAACCGACCCGGCTGGAGATCGGCGATCGCAATATCATCCGCGAATACTGTTCGTTCCACCGCGGCACCACGGTGGACCAGGGCGTGACCCGGGTCGGCAGCGACAACTACCTGATGGCGCATGTACACGTGGCGCACGATTGCGTCGTGGGCAGCCACATCACCATGGCCAACAACGCCACCCTGGCGGGCCATGTGCAGGTCGGCGACCACTGCATCCTCGGCGGCTATGCGCTGGTGCACCAGTTCTGCCGTATCGGTACCCAGGCCTATCTCGGCTTCGCCTGCGCCGTGGCGCAAGACGTGCCACCCTATGTGATGGCCAACGGCAACCCGGCGGTGCCGCACGGCATCAACACCAAGGGGCTCAAGGCGCGCGGCTTCAGCACGGCGCAGATCGAAGCCCTGCGCAAGGCCTACAAGGTCCTGTACCGTTCGGATCTTTTATTCGCCGATGCCAGGCGCGAGCTGGCGCGGATGGGGGAGGGCGAGCCCGTGGTCAGGGTGCTGGCCGACTTCCTGAACGACTCCAAGCGCAGCATCATCCGCTGACAAATTAAGAACTGGACTGGATAACAGGATGAGCGGGATCAACAGGAAGGGTGTTTTCACAAATCAAGAATCTTGAGCTGTGAATCCTGAAAATCCTGTCTATCCTGTCCATGCGTTGATTGCCGGGGTGGATGAGGCCGGACGCGGGCCGCTGGCCGGGCCGGTAGTGGCGGCGGCGGTGATCCTGCACCCGGACCGGCCGATCGAGGGCCTGGCCGATTCCAAGACCCTGAGCGCCGCGCGCCGCGAGCGCCTGGCGCGCGAGATCCAGGCCAGCGCGCGGGCTTGGGCGCTGGGGCGGGCGGAGCCGGACGAGATCGATACGCTCAACATCCTGCAAGCCAGCCTGCTGGCGATGGCGCGCGCGGTGACTGCCCTGTCGCAGCCGCCCGACGAGATCCTGGTGGACGGCCGCCACCTGCCACCGGTGACCTGCCCGGCGCGTGCCATCGTCGGCGGCGACGCGAGCGTCCCGGCGATCAGCGCCGCTTCCATCCTGGCCAAGGTCGCGCGCGATACCGAGATGCTGGTACTCGATGCGCAATATCCGCAGTATGGCTTTGCGCGGCACAAGGGCTATCCCACGGCCGAGCATCTGGCGGCACTACGCGCGCATGGCGCCTGCGCGATCCATCGCCGCTCGTTCGCACCGGTCCGGCGCTGCCTGGGTGCAGGGTAAGATAGGGCGCGACCGGGCAGCCGTACCGCCATGCCGACACCCCGCTTCATCCACCTGCGCGTGCACAGTGAATATTCGCTGGTGGACGGCACCGTGCGCCTGGAGGCCGTGCGCGACAAGCACAGCAAACAGCTGCTGATCCCGGGCCTCTTCGAACGTCTGCAGGAATTGCACCAGCCGGCGGTGGCGTTGACCGACGAAAGCAACCTGTTCGCCCTGGTCAAGTTCTATGGCGGCGCACAGAAGGCCGGCATCAAGCCGCTGGCCGGCGCCGACCTGTGGCTGCAGGAAGGTGCAGGCGAAGCGCCGACGCGGCTGACCCTGCTGTGCCGCGACCGCGAGGGCTATCTCAACCTGTCACGCCTGCTGACGCGCGGCTACCTGGAAGGCCAGCAGGGCGGTCGCCCGCTGCTGCGACGAGCCTGGCTCGACGGGCTGACCGGCGGGCTGATCGCGCTGTCCGGCGCACGCGAGGGCGACATCGGCCGCGCGCTGCTGGGCGGCCGCGTGGCACAGGCGCAGCAGGCGCTGGACTTCTGGCGCGGTCTGTTCCCGGGCAGTTTCTACATCGAGCTGCAACGCACCGGGCGCTCCCAGGAAGAGGCCTATCTGGAGGCCGCCGTCGAGCTGGCCCTGCGTGAAGGTCTGCCGCTGGTGGCGACCAACGACGTGCGCTTCCTGCGCGCCGAGGACTTCCCGGCCCATGAGGCGCGCGTCTGCATCCAGGAAGGCTACACCCTCGAGGATGCGCGCCGGCCACGGCGCTGCAGCGATCAGCAGTACCTCAAGTCTGCGGAGCAGATGGCCGAGCTGTTCGCGGACCTGCCGGAAGCGCTGGAAAACACCGTCGAGATCGCGCGCCGCTGCAATCTGGAAATCGAACTGGGCCGCCACCACCTGCCGGATTTTCCGGTGCCGAAGGCGCATACGGTCGTCAGCTACCTGCGCCTGCGCTCGGAGGAAGGCCTGCAGCAGCGGCTGCCGCGCCTGGTTCCGGACGGCGCACCGGATACCGAGGCGCGGCGCCGGGTTTACCAGGAGCGTCTCGAGCGCGAACTGGCCGTGATCGAGAAGATGGGCTTCCCGGGTTACTTCCTGATCGTGGCCGACTTCATCGAATGGGCCAAGACGCACGGCGTGCCGGTCGGGCCCGGCCGCGGCTCCGGCGCGGGTTCGCTGGTGGCTTATTGCCTGGGCATCACCGATCTCGACCCGCTGGCCTATGACCTGCTGTTCGAGCGTTTCCTGAACCCCGAGCGGGTGTCGATGCCGGATTTCGACATCGACTTCTGCAAGGAAGGGCGCGACCGGGTGATCGAGTACGTCGCGCAGCGCTACGGCCGTGAGAAGGTTTCGCAGATCATCACCTTCGGCACCATGGCCGCGCGCGCGGCGGTGCGTGACGTCGGCCGGGTACTCGGCCACCCCTATGGCATGGTCGACGCCATCGCCAAGCTGGTGCCTTCGGGGCCGCAGAACCTCGACATCACCCTTGACCAGGCGCTCAGGGATTCGCCCGAGCTCAAGCGCCGCTATGACGATGAAGAAGAGGTGCGCTACCTGATCGATCTGGCGCGCACACTCGAAGGCCTGGCGCGCAACGCCGGCAAGCATGCCGGCGGCGTGGTCATCGCGCCCAGCGCGCTGACCGACTTCACGCCGCTGTACTGCGAAGCCGGCGGCGAGCATGCGGTGACCCAGTTCGACAAGGACGACGTCGAGAAAATCGGCCTGGTCAAGTTCGACTTCCTGGGCCTGAGCACGCTGACCATCATCAACCACGCGCTGCGGCTGCTGAATGCCGAACGCGCGACGCGCGGCGAGCCGCCGATCGACATCAACACGCTGCCGCTGGATGACGCTGCCACCTACGAACTGCTGCGCAGTGGTGACACCACGGGCGTGTTCCAGCTGGAGTCGGGCGGCATGCGCCGCTATTTGAAGGCGCTTAAACCGGACTGCTTCGAGGACATCGTCGCCATGGTGGCGCTGTACCGGCCGGGCCCGTTGCAGTCGGGTATGGTGGACGACTTCATCGCCCGCAAACACGGGCAGCAGAAGGTGAGCTACCCGCATCCTGCGCTGGAGGCGGTGCTCAAGCCCACTTACGGCACCATCGTCTACCAGGAACAGGTGATGCAGATCGCGCAGGTGCTGGCCGGCTACACGCTGGGCGGTGCCGACCTCCTGCGCCGCGCCATGGGCAAGAAAGACGCCAAGATCATGGCCGAGCAGCGGAGCAAGTTCGTGACCGGCGCCGTGCACAACGGCGTCGCCCAGCGCGTAGCCGAGGAGATCTTCGGTCTCATCGAGAAATTCGCCGAGTACGGCTTCAACAAGTCACACTCCGCGGCCTATGCGCTGGTGACTTATCAGACCGCCTGGCTCAAGGCGCATTATCCGGCGGCCTTCATGTGCGCGGTGCTGACCGAGGAAATGGGCAACACCGACAAGCTGGTGAAGATGATCGACGGCTGCCGGCGGCTCGGTATCGTCATCGAACCACCGGATGTCAATCGCTCCGATTATGCGTTCACGGTGGTCGATCCGAAGACCGTTCGCTACGGCCTGGGTGCGATTCGTGGCGTCGGCCAGACAGCGGTTGAGGGCGTGCTGGCGGATCGAAATGCCCATGGGCCGTTCACGGGTCTGGATGATTTCTGTCAGCGCATCGACTTGCGCAAACTCAACCGCCGCGTGCTCGAAACCCTCATCCAGGCCGGCGCCCTCGACAGTTTCGCCAGTACCCGCGCCGGGCTCATGCAGGCGCTGCCGCAGGCGCTGGCCCGCGCCGAGCGCGATATGGCCGATCGCAGCGCCGGCCAGGTAGACCTGTTCGGCGGCGCGGCGCCAGTCGCCGTCGCAGCGACGCCGGAGGTGCCGGAATGGCCCGAGGCGGAGCGCCTGCGGCTGGAAAAGAACACCCTGGGCCTGTATCTGACCGGCCACCCGATCCTGATGTATGCCGAGGAGCTGCGACCGATCGTCAGCGGTCGCCTGGGCGACCTGATCCAGGACGTCGCGCAAGCCGGCGAGTATGGCCGAAGTTACGGCCCGGGCGGCGGGAATGGAGACAAGAGCGTCGTGGTGGCCGGTCTGCTGGTGGACAAGCGCCGGATCAGGAACGGCAACCGTACGGTGCTGACCCTGGACGACCAGAGCGAGCGGATCGAATGCGTGCTGTTCGAGGAGAAGGCACGCGAATACGAACCGCTGCTGCAGCCGGACAAGCTGCTGATCGTGCAGGGGCGGCTGAGCTACGACGACTACGGGGATCGCTACCGCATCACGCCGCAGTCGCTGACGGACCTCGAGGGGGCACGCCGGCAGTACGCCACGCGCATCCTGCTCAACGCCCCGGAGGCGGTGCAGATCGATCTCGACGCGCTGGAGCACTGCCTGGGGAAATACCGGCGCAGCAGCGGCTGCCCGGTGACTTTGCGCTACCATAACGGCCGGGCCCGGGCCGAGCTCACCCTGGACGATGCCTGGAAGGTACAGGTCTGCGAGGCTCTGCTGGGTGACCTCAAGCGTCTGTTCGGCGATGGATCCGTGCAGGTGCTATACCGCCGGCCTGCTTAGGCGGCCGGTCTTGCCGATGTCAGGGAACGCATGAATCTCGATTATCTGGATTTCGAACAGCCCATCGCCGAACTGCAGCAGAAGATCGAAGAGCTGCGACTGGTGGCCGACGGCAGCGTGGTCAACCTGAGCGAGGAGATCGCGCGCCTGGAAGGTAAGATCAAGGTGCTCACCGAGCAGATCTTCAGCGGGCTGTCGGCCTGGCAGGTGACCCAGCTGGCACGCCACCCGCAGCGGCCGTACACGCTCGATTACGTGCAGGGCATTTTCACCGACTTCAACGAGCTGCATGGCGACCGCGGCTTTCGTGACGATCCGTCCATCGTCGGCGGTCTGGCGCGGCTGGAAGGGCGCCCGGTGATGGTCATCGGCCACCAGAAGGGCCGCGACACCAAGGAAAAACTGGCGCGCAACTTCGGCATGTCCAAGCCGGAGGGCTACCGCAAGGCGCTGCGACTGATGCAGATGGCCGAGCGCTTCCGGCTGCCGATCATCACCCTGATCGACACCCCCGGCGCCTACCCGGGGATCGATGCCGAAGAGCGTAACCAGAGCGAGGCCATCGCCCGCAATCTCTTCGTGATGTCCCAGCTGAAGACGCCGATCCTGTGCGTGGTGACGGGCGAGGGCGGCTCCGGCGGCGCGCTGGCGGTGGGTGTCGGCGATCACATCGCCATGCTGCAGTACAGCGTCTACTCGGTGATCTCGCCGGAGGGCTGCGCCTCGATCCTGTGGCGCAGCGCCGACAAGGCGCCGGAGGCGGCCGAGGTCATGGGCATGACCTCGCAGCGCATCTACGAGCTGGGCCTGATCGACGAGATCATTCCCGAACCGCTGGGCGGTGCGCACCGTGATCCGGCGCGCATGGCTGCGGAACTCAAGTCCCGTCTGCTGGCCAATCTCGAGCGCCTGCAGCAGGTGCCCGCCACGGAACTGGTCAACCGCCGCTACGAGCGGCTGATGCGCTACGCGCGCGTCAAGGAATAGGTTGGCCGAACTCGACCGCCGAGAACTCCTTGGCCGGCTGCCAAGGCCGGGCAGCGGGGGGCGCTACCTTCTCGCCTTCAGCGGCGGCCTCGACTCCACCGTCCTGTTGCATCTGCTGATGCGCACGCGGCTGCGCGCGCCGCTCGCGGCGGTGCATGTGCACCATGGCCTGCAGGTGTCTGCCGACGACTGGGTGCGTCATTGTCGGCAGATCTGCCGCGAGTGGGCGGTACCGCTGATCGTGCGGCGAGTGGCGCCACGGCGCGGCCCGCGCCGCAGCCTGGAGGCCGAGGCACGCGCGCTGCGTTATGCCGCATTGCGCGGCCTGATGCGTCCGGGCGACGTGCTGCTGACCGCGCACCAGATCGAGGACCAGGCCGAGACCCTGCTGCTGCAGCTGCTGCGGGGGGCAGGCCCACGTGGACTCGCGGCCATGCCGGCCGTGAGCGAGTTCCCCCCGGGCCTGCACGTCCGTCCGCTCCTGACCTACGGACGCGCCGAGCTGGAGGCCTACGCCCGTACGCATCGGCTGCACTGGGTCGAAGATCCCAGTAACCAGGACCGCGCGCATGCCCGCAACTTTCTACGGCACGACATCCTGCCGCGCCTGCGGACACGCTGGCCGCAGGCCGACCGGCTATTGAGCCGCTCGGCGGCGTTGTGCGCCGAGGCTGCCGAGCTGCTCGACGCCCAGGCCGAGGACGATCTCGAGTGGTGCGCCGGCGAGCAGGCCGGCAGCCTCTCGATTCCGGCACTCCTGCGGCTGACACCGGCAAGGCGGCGCAATCTGTTGCGTGCCTGGCTGGGCTGGCTGGAGCTGCCCTTGCCCGAGGCCCGGCACCTGCAAAGACTGGACCGTGAGGTTCTACAGGCCCCCGCCTGCGCGAGCCCGCGCCTCGCCTGGCCCGGGGCGGAGCTGCGCCGTTACCGCGAGCGCCTGTTCGCGATGCGGCCACTGGCGGAGCCCCCTGCCGGCTGGCAGGTTCGCTGGCGCCCCGGCGACAGTGCGGTGGCGCTTCCGGATGGCAGCCGGCTCGTAGCCCGGGCGTCGCGGGCGCCGGGCGCCTTGCGCCCGCCACGTCGCGGCGAAACCGTCAGCCTGCGGCTGGCGCACGCAGGCGAGCGGCTGCGGTTACCGGGCCGCGCCGGCCACAGCGCGCTCAAGACGCTATGCCAGGCAGCCGGCATCCCGCCCTGGCTGCGCCCGCGGCTGCCGGTGCTGCTGTACGACGGCCGTATCGCCGCCATCGCGGACCGCTGGATCGCGGCCGAGTTTGCGGCCGCGCCGGGCGAACGCGGCTGGCGTCTGCACTGGCGCAATCCGCCGCCCGGTTATCCGGCGAGCTGACGCGGCCGCGCGGCGCCTCTGCATGGTTCGGCGCTGTCGTTTCTGTTAAAGTGGCGCGCGACCTGAAGCACCCGACCGCCTCGCCAGCCGCCAGGGATCTTATGTCGCAGCATACGAACACCCGCTACGTTTTCGTCACTGGCGGCGTGGTCTCCTCCCTCGGCAAGGGCATCGCCTCCGCCTCGCTGGCGGCGATCCTCGAAGCCCGCGGCCTCAAGCTCAAGTTGATCAAACTCGACCCTTACATCAACGTCGATGCGGGGACCATGAGCCCGTTCCAGCATGGCGAGGTCTATGTCACCACCGATGGGGCTGAGACCGACCTCGACCTCGGCCATTACGAGCGCTTTACCCGTACCCGCACCAGCCGGCACAGCAATTTCACCACCGGCCAGATCTACAACAACGTCATCAGCAAGGAACGCCGGGGCGACTACCTCGGCCGCACCGTGCAGGTGATCCCGCACATCACCGACGAGATCATCGAGTGCGTGCGCAAGGGTTCCGAGGGCGCCGAGGTCTGCCTGGTGGAGATCGGCGGCACGGTCGGCGACATCGAAGCCATGCCCTTCCTGGAGGCCATCCGCCAGCTCGGCATCCAGCTCGGGCGCCAGCGTACCCTGTACCTGCACCTGACGCTGGTGCCCTACATCGGCTCCTCGGGGGAGATGAAAACCAAGCCGACGCAGCATTCGGTCAAGGAGCTGCTGTCGATCGGTATCCAGCCTGATGTCCTGCTGTGCCGTACCGACCGGCCGCTGCCGGAGAGCGAGCGGCGCAAGATCGCGCTGTTCACCAACGTGCCGATCAACGCCGTGATCTCGGCCATGGACGTGGATGACATCTACAAGATTCCGCAGGTATTCCACGACCAGAACCTGGACGAGCTGGTGGTGCAGCACTTCGGTCTAGACCTGCCGCCGGCGGATCTGGCCGAATGGCGCCGGGTGACTGGCGCGCGCGCACTGCAGGACCGCGAGGTGCAGGTCGCGATGGTGGGCAAATACGTGGACCTGACCGATGCCTACAAGTCGCTGAACGAGGCGCTGTACCACGCCGGCATCCATACCCATACGCGCGTGAAGATCCGTTACTTGGATTCGGAGAAGATCGAGAAAGAGGGCGTATCCGAGCTGGCCGGGATGGACGCCATACTGGTGCCGGGCGGCTTCGGCGTGCGCGGCATCGAGGGCAAGATCGCGGCCGTGCGCTACGCGCGCGAGAACCGGATCCCATATCTCGGCATCTGCCTCGGCATGCAGGTGGCGGCGATCGAGTACGCGCGCAACGTCGCCGGACTCACGGGTGCGCACAGCACCGAGTTCGACAGGCACAGCCCGCATCCCGTCATCGCGCTGGTCACCGAGTGGCATACCGGCGACGGCCGGGTCGAAAAGCGCGACGAAAACGCCGACAAGGGCGGCAGCATGCGGCTCGGTGCGCAGCCGGCGACCCTGGCGCCGGGCAGCCTGGCCCAGCGCATCTATGGCAGTAACGAGATCGCCGAGCGTCACCGGCACCGTTACGAGTTCAATGACCGCTACCGGCCTCTGCTCGAGCAAAAGGGCCTGCGCTTCTCCGGCATCGCCGCCCGGGACCAGTTAGTCGAGATCATCGAAATCCCGGACCATCCCTGGTTCATCGGTGTGCAGTTCCATCCCGAGTTCACCTCGACGCCGCGCGACGGTCATCCGCTGTTCAGCGGCTTCATCCGCGCGGCGCGCGAATACGCCGAGCGTCGCCGCGTGGCGGCCTAGGAGTGCCCGTGAAGCTGTGCGGATTCGACGTCGGTGCGGAGCGGCCGTTCTTTCTGATTGCCGGGCCGGACACGCTGGAGAGTGAGGCCCTGTGCCTCGAGGTTGCCGGGCACCTGAAGGAAGTCACCGCCGCGCTGGGCATCCCCTACATCTTCAAGGGCTCTTTCGACAAGGCCAACCGTTCCTCCGGCAAGTCCTACCGCGGCCCCGGCATCGAGGAAGGGCTGCGCATCCTCAGCGAGGTGCAGCGCCAGGTTGGCGTGCCGGTGCTGACCGATGTGCACGAGTACACGCCGATCGCCGAGGTCGCGGCAGTGGTGGATGTGCTGCAGACACCGGCCTTCCTGTGCCGCCAGACCGATTTCATCCAGAACGTTGCCCGCGCCGGCAAGCCGGTCAACATCAAGAAGGGGCAGTTCATGTCGCCCTGGGAGATGGGCAACGTGGTGGACAAGGCGCGCGCCACCGGCAACACGCAGATCCTGCTGTGCGAGCGCGGCTTTTCCTTCGGCTACAACAACCTGGTGGTGGACATGCGGGGCCTGGCCGCCATGCGCGGCTATGCGCCGGTAGTGTTCGATGCCACGCATTCGGTACAGCTGCCGGGCGGGCAGGGCGCGCGCTCGGGCGGCCAGCGCGAGTTCATCCCGGTGCTGGCGCGCGCCGCCATTGCCGCGGGGGTAGCGGGCCTGTTCATGGAAACCCACCCTGACCCGGACCAGGCCCTGTGCGACGGCCCAAACTCCTGGCCCCTCAAGTACGCGCGCGCCCTGCTGGAGATGCTGAAGACCCTGGACGCAGCCGTCAAAGCGCGCCCTTACGCCGAAAATATCCTCTGAAATTCAAATAGCTGGAGCATCGATCGCATGTCGAAGATCAAGTCCATTTGCGGTTTCGAAGTGATCGACTCGCGCGGCAATCCCACGGTCATGGCCGAGGTGACCCTGACCTCCGGTGCCGTGGGGCGCGCCATGGTGCCCTCCGGCGCCTCGACCGGCAGCCGCGAGGCGGTGGAACTGCGCGATGGCGACCCGAAGCGCTACCTGGGCAAGGGCGTGCTCAAGGCGGTGGCCAACGTCAACGGCACGCTGGCGCGGGCCCTCAAGGGCCTGAAGGCCGCGGACCAGAAAGCCATCGACATGCGCATGCTCGAGCTGGACGGAACGGAATACAAATCGAAGCTCGGCGCCAACGCCATTCTGGCCGTGTCCCTGGCCAATGCGCATGCCGCCGCCGCGCATGCCGGCCAGCCGCTGTACCGCTACCTGGGCGGGCCGCGGGCCGCCGAACTGCCGGTGCCGATGATGAACGTGATCAACGGCGGCGCGCATGCCGACAACAACGTGGACTTGCAGGAATTCATGATCCTGCCGGTCTCAGCGAAGAGCTTCGCCGAGGCCATCCGCATGGGGGCCGAGGTGTTCCACACGCTCAAGAAGGTGCTCAACCAGCGCGGCCTCAACACCGCAGTGGGCGACGAAGGCGGCTTTGCGCCGGACCTGCCGTCCAACGCCGCCGCGCTGGAGACCCTGGCCGAGGCGGTCGAGCGCGCCGGCTACGCGCTGGGCAAGGACATCTACCTGGGCCTGGACGTGGCCTCGACCGAGTTCTACAAGGACGGCTATTACCACCTCGAGTCCGAGAACAAACGCTACAGCCCGCGCGAGTTCGCCGGCTACCTGGAGGAGCTGGTGGCCAAGTATCCGGTCATCACCATCGAGGACGGGATGGCGGAGGGGGACTGGGATGGCTGGTCCGAACTGACCCGCCGCCTGGGCCACAAGGTCCAGCTGGTGGGCGACGACCTGTTCGTCACCAATACCAAAATCCTCAAGGAAGGCATCCAGAAAGGCATCGCCAACGCCATCCTGATCAAGCCCAATCAGATCGGCACGCTGACCGAAACGCTGGCGGCCATCCGCATGGCGACCAAGGCCGGCTACGCGGCGGTGGTGTCGCACCGCTCCGGCGAGACCGAGGATTCGACCATCGCCGATATCGCGGTGGCGACCAGCGCCACCCAGATCAAGACCGGCTCGCTGTCACGCTCCGACCGCATCGCCAAGTACAACCGCCTGCTGCGCATCGAGGCCGAGCTGGGCCGGCGCGCGCGCTATCCCGGCATGAAGGCGTTCCTGTTCAAGTCGAAGTAAGATCGGGGCATGTACCGTGCCGTGCTGGGCGTCCTCATCCTGCTGCTGCTCCTGCTGCAGTACCGGCTGTGGCTGGGCGAGGGCGGCTATGCCAGCGTGTACCGCCTGAGCCGCGAGATCGAAGCGCAGGCGCACACCAACCAGGCCCTGGGTACGCGTAACCGCCAGCTCGAGGCCGAGATCAACAGCCTGAAGGAAGGCGATGCCGCCACCGAGGAACGGGCGCGCGCCGACCTCGGCATGGTCAAGGAAGGCGAGCATTTCTACCTGATCGTCGAGCCCTGACGCAGGCCCGGTCCTGCGGCTGTCCCGATGGCACCACCGCTCCGATTCTGGGCCCTGATTCCGGCGGCCGGGCGCGGCGCGCGGATGGGCCTGGAGCGACCCAAGCAGTACCTCACGCTCGGCGGCAAGACCATGCTGGAGCACTCACTGGGTCTGTTCCTCGACCATGCACGCATCGCCGGTGTGGTGGTCGCGCTGGCGCCACAGGACCCGTATTGGCCGCAGCTGAAGATCGCACACACGCCGCGCGTGCATGCGGTGACCGGGGGCGATGAGCGCGCGCAGTCGGTGCTGGCCGGCCTGCGGCGGCTGGGCGAGATGGCGGGACAGGAGGACTGGGTGCTGGTGCATGACGCGGCGCGACCCTGCCTGGACCGGGGCATGATCGATCGCTTGATGGCCGAGCTGGAGCAGGACCCGGTCGGCGGCCTGCTGGCCCTGCCGGCGCGGGATACCATCAAGCAGGCGCAGGAGGGTCGCGTCGCGGCAACGCTCGACCGGCGCCAGCTCTGGCATGCACAGACGCCGCAGATGTTCCGCCTCGGTGCGCTGCACGCGGCCCTGACCGGTGCCATCGCGGCCGGCCGCGCCGTGACCGACGAGTCCATGGCCATGGAACTGGCCGGCCATGCACCGCGCCTGGTCGAGGGCAGTGCCGACAACCTCAAGATCACGCGGCGCGAGGACCTGGGGCTGGCCGAATTCATCCTGCGGCGGCGTGCGGAGGGCGTGCAATGACGGTCCGGATCGGGCATGGTTTCGACGCGCACCGCTTCGGGCCAGGCGATCACGTCACGCTGGGCGGCGTGCGCATCGCGCACGCGCGCGGCGTGGTGGCGCACTCGGACGGTGACGTGCTGATCCACGCGCTGTGCGACGCGCTGCTCGGCGCCGCCGCGCTCGGCGACATCGGCCGGCATTTCCCGGACAGCGACCCGCGCTACCGCGGTGCCGACAGCCGGGACTTGCTGCGCCAGGTCATCGGAATGCTGCATGAGCGCGGCTATGCCGTGGTCAATGCCGACCTCACCCTGGTCGCGCAGGCGCCGCGCGTGGCGGCACACATTGGCGCGATGCGCAAAGTGCTTTCCGGTGACCTGCAAGTGGGTGAGGACGCGGTAAACATCAAGGCCACGACCACCGAACAGATGGGTTGGATCGGGCGTGGGGAAGGGTTGGCGGCGCACGCCGTGGTTCTCATCCGCAAGCCGTCAGCGGCTTGACCTACTGATTGATAAGTCACTAGACTCGCAAAGATGTTGGGCAAAACGCTGAATCCGGAACAGGGCCTGCGCGCACGCACGCCGGCCGCGGGCACGAAAGAACCCAGCACGCGCGACCTGATTCTCGACACGGCCGAGGAGCTGCTGCAACGCCGCAGCTACAACGCCTTCAGCTACCAGCACATCGCGGTGCAGCTGGGCATCCGCAACGCCGCCATCCACTATCATTTCCCGTCGAAGGCCGATCTGGGCACCGCGCTGATCCGTCGCTATCGCGAGCGTTACCGGGCATATCTCGACGACATCGAAGGCTCGACCACCGACCCCTGGACGCTGCTGCAGGGTTTCTTCCGCATCTACCTGCAGTACCTGGAGGCGGGCGACATGGTCTGCCCGAGCGGCGTGCTCGGCGCTGAATTTTCCTCGATCCCCGCCTCGATGCAGGAAGAAACGCGGCTGATGCTGCGCGAGATCTACGAGTGGCTGATCTCGGTGCTGGCGCGCGGCCGCGAGTCCGGGCAGCTGCGCTTCGGCGGCACGCCGGAAGGCAAGGCACTGGAGATCGGCTGCGCGCTGCAGGGCGCGCTGCAGATCGCGCGCTGCACCGACAAGGAACGCTTCCACCTCGTGCTGCAGCAGATCGAGGCCGAGCTCAAGCCCGCCTGAGGGCCGCCGCCAGACTCAGCGTCGCAGCAGCACGTACAGCGCACCGCTGCCACCCTCGGCCGGGACGGCCGAACAAAAGGCCAGCACGTCCTTGCGTCGCCGCAGCCAGCTTGCCACCTGTGGTTTGAGCACCGGCATACCGGAACGTGAACGCAGGCCCTTGCCGTGGACGATCCGCACGCAGCGCAGGCTGCGCGCATGTGCCTGCTGCAGGAATCCGGCCAGCCGCGCGCGCGCCTGGTCCAGGTTGAGTCCGTGCAGGTCGAGCTCGGCCTGGCGCGCATACTGTCCGCGCCGCAGCTTGCGCATCACCGACAGTTGCACGCCGTTCTGGCGAAACTCAATTTCCTCGCCGGTTTCCTGCGTGGCAGGGTCGGGCGCATGATCCAGCAGGCTGTCCATCACGGCGCGCTCGTCCGCCTCGCTCTGCCGCGGACGCGTCGAGGGCGGCGACCGGCGGGACGTCACGCGACCGTCGCACGGCAGCGGCGCAATGGCGCCGACCGCGGTACGGAACAACGCGGCGTCTTCCGGGCTGATGTCGGGCTTGCGGTTCATGCTTGCCGCTGCGCTCGGGCCAGTGACCGCCAGTATAGGATAAGATTGCACTACGACCGGCCGGCGTCCCGCCGGCCGGCCGCGTGTCTTCAGGGACTTCATGCGCATCCTGCTGAGCAATGACGATGGCTGCCAGGCCCCTGGCCTGCGCGCGCTGATGGCGGCGCTATCGGCGCGTGCCGAGGTCACGGTAGTGGCGCCGGACCGCAACCGCAGCGGCGCCAGCAACTCGTTGACGCTGGAACGCCCGCTGCGCGTGCGCCAGGAGGCGGACGGTGTGATGTGCGTGGATGGCACACCGACCGACTGCGTGCATATCGCCATCACCGGTCTGCTGGAACGGCCGCCGGACATGGTGGTCTCCGGCATCAACGCCGGCGCCAATCTGGGCGACGACGTGATCTACTCCGGCACGGTCGCGGCGGCGATGGAAGGGCGCTTCCTGGGTTTCCCGGCGATCGCCATTTCCTGCGTGTCCTACCGACCGCAGCATTACGAGACGGCGGCGCGCGTGGCGCTGAATCTGATCGATCACCTGCGCAAGCAGCCGCTGCCGCGCGACACAATCCTGAACGTGAACGTGCCCGACCTGCCCTGGGAGTCGCTGGCCGGGTTCGAGGCCACGCGCCTCGGCCAGCGCCACCGCTCCGAGCCGGTGCAGAAGAGCCAGGATCCGCGCGGGCGTCCGATCTGGTGGATCGGCAGCGCCGGCGCCGAGCACGATGCCGGACCGGGCACCGACTTCCACGCCATCAGCCACAACCGCGTATCGGTCACGCCCATACTCGTGGATCTGACCCGCCATGCCGCCGTGCCGCAGGTCGCGGAGTGGTTGCGGACGCTGACATGACCCGCCACCCGCATGCACGCGGCCTGGGCATGGCCAGTAGCCGCAGCCGTGAGCGCCTGGTCCAGCAGTTGCGTGAGGAAGGCATCCGCGATGCCCGTGTTCTGGCCGCCATCGCCAAGGTGCCGCGACACCGTTTCATCGACGAAGCCCTGGCCAGCCGTGCATACGACAACACCGCGCTGCCGATCGGTTTCGGCCAGACTATCTCGCAGCCCTACGTAGTGGCACGCATGACCGAGCAGCTGCTGGCCGAGCCGGGTGTGCGCACGGTGCTGGAAGTCGGAACCGGCTGCGGCTACCAGACCGCCATCCTCGCCGAATTGGTCGACCAAGTGTATTCGATCGAGCGGCTGCAGCCGCTGTACCAGCAGGCGCGCACGCGGCTGCGTGAGCTCGGCTACACGCGGGTGTGGCTGCTGCACGGCGATGGCTACAAGGGCTGGCCCGAGCATGCGCCCTATGACGGTATCCTGGTGGCGGCAGCTTCGCACAGCGTCCCGGAGGCCCTGCTGCGTCAGCTCAAGCCGGGTGGGCGCATGATCATTCCGGTCGGACCGCCGGGATGCCAGGTGCTGCAGCGGATCGTGCGCACGGAGACCGGCTACGAGACGGCGGCACTGGACGCGGTCAGCTTCGTGCCGCTGGTCAGCGGCAGCCTGCCCTGAATATCATGGATGGGCGATGATGAAACGCCCGAAGCCTCTGCGTCTGCTGCCAGGCCTGGTACTGCTGCTCGCCCTGGGCGGCTGCGCGCTGTTCGACATCTCGCCGGAGCCCGAGGAATACGTGGTCCAGCAGGGCGACACGCTGTACTCCATCGCTTGGCGCAACGATCTGGATTTCCGTGAATTGGCGGCATGGAACGGCATCAAGCCGCCGTACACCATACGCCCAGGTCAGGTGTTGCTGTTGGAGCCACCGGAAGGTTTCGTGTATGCCCCGGCCGATACGCCGCCGGCGCCGCCACCGCCAGCCGTCAGCACCACACCGCTACCGAGTGAAGAGGACGTCGAGGTGCGCCCGGCCGATGTGCCACAGGCGCCGCCGGTCACGGTGGCGACCGCGCCCCCGCCCAGTGCAATCAAATGGCGCTGGCCGGCGGAGGGCGAACTGCTGACGATGGAAAGTTCAACGGGCAAACCCGGCATAGCCATTGCCGGCCGCCTCGGTCAGCCCGTACGTGCCGCCGCCGCCGGCCGCGTCGTCTACAGCGGCAGCGGTTTGCAGGGTTACGGTCAGCTGGTGATCGTCAAGCACGAGGACAATTTCCTCAGTGCCTATGGCTACAACCGGCGCCTGCTGGTACGGCAGGGCGACGAGGTGCATCCCGGGCAGCCCATCGCCGAGATGGGCGAGGGACCCCAGCGCAGGCCGGTACTGCATTTCGAGATCCGCCGCGGCGGGCAGTCGCTCGATCCGTTGCAACTGCTGCCCGCGCGTTGACCGGGTCGCAACGCTGCCGGTAGCTTAGCGATATGAAGCAGGTCAGGCGCAGGCGCGGCCAGCCGGGCAAGATTGATGCCGGGGCCGATACCAGCCAGGAAATACCCGCCGGCGAGAGCGTCATCGATCAAGAGTCTGCGGACGAGAGCCCGGTCCGCAGCCATGAGCCCGATCTGGATGCCACGCAGCTCTATCTGAGCGAAATCGGTTTCGTGCCGCTGCTGACCGCAGAGGAAGAGGTCGAACTCGGCCGGCGCGCGCGGCGTGGCGATCCTGCGGCGCGCAAGCGCATGATCGAAAGCAATCTGCGGCTGGTGGTGAAGATCGCGCGTCGCTACCTGGGCCGCGGATTGCCGTTGCTCGATCTGATCGAGGAAGGCAATCTCGGACTGATGCGCGCGGTCGAAAAATTCGACCCGGAGCTCGGTTACCGCTTCTCGACCTACGCGACCTGGTGGATCCGACAGACCATCGAACGCGGCATCATCAACCAGGGCCGCACCGTGCGCCTGCCCATCCACGTCATCCGCCGGATCAACGCCTATGTCCGCGCCAACCGCCGGCTGGCTCAGGATCTGGAACGTGAGCCGCATCTGGACGAGATTGCGGCGCTGTTCGATCGCTCGCTGGACGAAGTCGAGCGCATGCGCAGCCTGCGCGAGCCGATTGCCTCGGTGGATTCGGGCCAGGGCGAGGACGGAGACTGGGCGCTGCTGGATTCCCTCAGCGACGAGAACCTCCCGGGCCCGGCCGACCTCATCGAGATGGAGGACATGCGCGCCGTGCTCGACCGCTGGCTGCAGGCCCTCAGCGAGAAGCAGCGGCGCGTCATCGAACTGCGCTTCGGCCTGGATGGTTCCGAGCGCGCCACACTGGAGGAGGTCGGTGCCGAGCTGGGCGTGACCCGCGAGCGCGTACGCCAGATCCAGGTCGAGGCCATGCGCCGGCTGCGGCAGCTGCTGATCAAGGCCGGGATCACGCGCGAAACCCTGCAGGAGTGAGCACGGCGGGACTGCCTGCCGTCCGGGAAAAGACATGGCCGGCCAAATCCCTTAGAATCTCGCGCTTCGTGTGGGCGTGGCGTCTGGCCAGGGGGCCGGATCGGAGCCACGCCCGAGGTTCTCGCCATGAAGGAAGATTTTCCCCGGATCAAGCGGCTGCCGCCGTACGTCTTCAACATCGTCGGGGACCTCAAGCGCGCAGCTCGCGCCCGTGGCGAAGACATCATCGACTTCGGCATGGGCAATCCGGACCAGCCGACGCCCAAGCACATCGTCGACAAGCTGGTCGAGGTGGCGCAGCGCGACGATACCCACCGCTACTCCGTGTCCAGGGGCATCCCGCGCCTGCGCCGTGCCATCTGCAACTGGTACAAGCGCCGCTACGACGTGGACCTCGACATGGACAGTGAGGCCATCGTCACCATCGGCTCCAAGGAGGGCCTGGCGCACCTGGCGCTGGCGACCCTCGGACCCGGCGACGTGGTGCTGGTGCCCAACCCGGCCTATCCGATCCATCCCTACAGCGTGGTGATCGCCGGCGCCGACGTGCGCCACGTGCCGCTGGTGCCCGGCGTGGATTTCTTCGCGGAGCTCGAGCGCGCGATCCGGGAAACCTGGCCGCGGCCCAAGATGCTGCTGCTGAGCTTCCCGGCCAATCCCACCACCCAGTGCGTCGAGCTGGATTTCTTCGAGCGCGTGGTGGCGCTGGCCAGGGAATACGAGCTGTGGGTCGTCCACGACCTGGCTTACGCCGACCTGGTGTTCGACGGCTACAAGGCGCCGTCGATCCTGCAGGTGCCCGGTGCCAAGGACTGCGCGGTGGAATTCTTCACTCTGTCCAAGAGCTACAACATGCCGGGCTGGCGCGTCGGTTTCATGGTCGGCAACCCTAAGCTGGTCTACGCGCTCGGGCGCATGAAGTCCTATCTCGACTACGGCACCTTCACGCCGATTCAGGTCGCTGCGATCGCCGCGCTCGAGGGTCCGCAGGACTGCGTCGCCGAGATCTGCGAGATGTACCGGCACCGCCGCGACGTGCTGTGCGACGGCCTCAACGCGATGGGCTGGACGCTGCAGAAGCCGAAGGCGACCATGTTCGTCTGGGCACCGGTGCCCGAGCCGTTCCGGCATCTGGGTTCGCTGGAGTTCTCCAAGCTGCTGCTGTCCGAGGCCAAGGTTGCGGTATCGCCCGGCATCGGCTTCGGCGACTACGGTGACGATCACGTGCGCTTTGGCCTGATCGAGAACGAGCACCGCACCCGCCAGGCGCTGCGCGGTATCAAGCGCCTGCTCAAACAGGGGCCGCAGCGTGCGGTGGCCGGCGCATGAGCCTCAAGCCGGTCAACGTCGGCCTGCTGGGCCTGGGCACCGTCGGCACCGGCACCCTGAAGGTGCTGGCGCGCAATGCCGACGAGATCGCGCGCCGCGCCGGTCGCGGCATCCGCGTCACGCACGCCTCGGCGCGCGACCTGGCCAAGCCGCGCGCCCATGACCTGCAGGGCATCCACCTGTGTGCCGATCCGTTCGAGGTGGTGCGCGAGCCCTCGGTCAAGGTGGTGGCGGAACTGATCGGCGGCACCGGCAAGGCGCGCGAGCTGGTGCTGGAGGCCATCGCCCACGAGAAACACGTGGTGACCGCCAACAAGGCGCTGCTGGCGCTGCACGGCGCCGAGATTTTCGAGGCTGCGCAGAGGAAGGGCGTGGTGGTCGCCTTCGAGGCCGCGGTCGCCGGCGGCATCCCGGTCATCAAGGCGATCCGCGAGGGCCTGGCTGGCAATCGCATCGAGTGGCTGGCCGGCATCATCAACGGCACCTGCAACTACATCCTGAGCCAGATGCAGGAGGCCGGGCGCGATTTCGCCGACGTGCTTAAGGAGGCGCAGGCGCTGGGCTATGCCGAGGCCGATCCGGGCTTCGACATCGACGGCGTCGATGCCGCGCACAAGCTCACCATCCTGGCCTCGATCGCCTTCGGCATCCCGCTGGACTTCGGCAAGCTCAGCGTCGACGGTATCCGCGGCGTCAGCGCGCGCGACATCGCTTATGCGCGCGAGCTGGGCTACCGCATCAAGCACCTCGGCATCGCGCGGCGCAGGCCCGAGGGCGTCGAACTGCGCGTGCAGGCGGCGCTGATCAGCCAGCGCGAGATGCTGGCGGGCGTCAACGGCGTCATGAACGCCGTCATGGTCAAGGGCGACGCCGCCGGCCCGACGGCCTATTACGGCGCCGGCGCCGGCGCCGAGGCCACCGCCTCGGCCGTGGTCGCCGACCTGGTGGACGTGGTGCGCACGCTCACCACCGATCCGCACAACCGCGTGCCGCACCTGGCCTTCCAGCCGGACGCCATCAACCCGCTGCCGGTGCTCGCGCCGGTAGACTACCGCAGCGCCTACTACCTGTGCCTGCAGGTGGTGGACAAGCCCGGCGTGCTGGCACGCATCGCGCAGGTACTGGCCGAGCACGACATCAGCATCGAGGCCATACGTCAGCAGGAGCCCAAAGCCGGCGCTACCGCTGTGGACGTGGTGATCCTGACCGGGCCGGTGCGCGAGGGATGCATGCTCGACGCGCAGCGCGCGCTCGAAGCGCTGGACAGCGTGCGCGACGGCATTACCCGCCTGCGCGTGGAACACCTGGAACAATGACGGAAGGCCCGCCCGTGAGCAACGCCAAGCACTATACCGGCCTCATCGAGCGCTACCGCGCGCGCCTGCCGGTCTCCGCGCAGACGCCGGTCGTCAGCCTGGGCGAGGGCGACACGCCCCTGATCCCGCTGCGCAACATCCCGCGCCGGCTGGGCCTGGACGTGCAGCTCTACGTCAAGTTCGAGGGCCTCAACCCCACCGGCTCGTTCAAGGACCGCGGCATGACCCTGGCGGTGACCAAGGCGGTGGAGGCGGGCAGCCGCGCCATCATCTGCGCCTCCACCGGCAATACTTCGGCGGCCGCGGCGGCCTACGCGGCACGCGCAGGCATCACCGCCTTCGTCCTGATCCCGGACGGCAAGATCGCCATGGGCAAACTGGCCCAGGCGCTGATGCACGGCGCGGTGGTGATCCAGATCAAGGGCAACTTCGACGCCGGCATGCAGCTGGTCAAGGAAGTGGCACAGAGCGCACCGGTCACGATCGTGAACTCGATCAACCCCTTCCGGCTGCAGGGCCAGAAGACCGCGGCCTTCGAGATCGTCGAGGCGCTCGGCCGTGCGCCCGATTTCCACTGCCTGCCGGTCGGCAATGCCGGCAACATCACCGCGCACTGGATCGGTTATTCCGAATACGCCGGCATCCAGACCCAGGCCTGCGCCTATTGCGAGGGCCACTGCAAATGCCGGCATGAGCCGGTGACGGCAGGCCGGCCGCGTATGGTCGGCTACCAGGCCTCGGGCAGCGCGCCGTTCCTGCGCGGCAAAATGGTGGATCAGCCCGAGACGGTCGCCACTGCGATCCGCATCGGCCACCCGCAGAGCTGGGACCGCGCTTGGGTCGTGCAAAAGGAATCGAACGGCTGGTTCGAGGAGTGCACCGACGACGAAATCCTCGATGCCCAGCAGCTGCTGGCGCGCGCCGAAGGCGTGTTCTGCGAACCGGCCTCCGCCACCTCGGTGGCCGGTGCCCTGCGTGACATCCGCTCAGGCAGGATCCCGGCCGGCAGCACGGTGGTCTGCACCCTGACCGGACACGGCCTCAAGGATCCGGACGTGGCCATCGCCCAGGGGCGCAATACGCCGATGGTGACGGTGGAAGCCACCCTGCCGTCGGTCAGCCAGGCGATCCTCTCCCACATCCAGGGCTGACCCCGCCGCGCATGATGCGGCGCCGTATCCAGCGACGCAGCCCGCAGGCCGCCGACGAACTGCCGGCCGGTCTGCATCCGGTGCTGCGCCGCGTATATCTCAACCGCGGCATCGGCACGGCCGCCGATACCGACCTCAGCCTGTCCCGCCTGCTGCCGTTCCACACGCTCAAGGGTATCGACCAGGCCGTCGAGCTGCTGTGCGAGGCGCTGCGGCGCCAGTGGCATGTCTGCGTGATCGGCGACTACGATGCCGACGGCGCTACCAGCACCGCGCTGGTGGTTTCTCTGCTGCGCCAGTTCGGACTGGCGCAGGTCAGTTACCTGGTGCCGGACCGTTTCCGCTACGGCTACGGCCTGACACCCGAGATCGTCGCCCTGGCACGCCTGCGCCGGCCGGACCTTCTGATCACCGTCGACAACGGCATTGCCAGCGTCGAAGGGGTGGCAGCGGCGCGCGCGGCGGGCATGCGGGTGCTGATCACCGATCACCATCTCCCGGGGAAGGTGCTACCGCAGGCCGACGCCATCGTCAATCCCAATCAGCCGGGTTGCGACTTCCCGAGCAAGGCGCTGGCCGGGGTCGGCGTGGCCTTCTACCTGATGTCGGCGCTGCGCGCCCGGCTGCGCGCGGACGGACAGGGGCAAGGTCCCTCGCTCGTGGGCTGGCTGGACCTGGTCGCCTTGGGCACCGTGGCGGATGTGGTATCGCTGGATCACAACAACCGCATCTTGGTCGAACAGGGTCTGCGACGACTGCGCGCCGGCCGCGCGCGGCCCGGCATCCAGGCCCTGCTGCGCGTGGCGGGGCGCGACGTCACGCTGGCTACCAGCAGCGATCTGGGTTATGCCGTGGCCCCGCGGCTGAACGCTGCCGGCCGGCTGGACGACATGGGCATCGGCATCGAGTGCCTGCTGAGCGATGACGAAGACAGGGCCCTGCAGCAGGCCCGCCGGCTCGACCAGCTCAATCGCGAGCGGCGGGCGCTGCAGCAGCAGATGCAGGAGGGGGCGCTGGCCGATCTGGCCGGGCAGCTGGATGCGGGTGAGTTGCCGGTCGGGCTCTGCGTCTACGATCCACAATGGCATCAGGGGGTCACCGGCCCCGTCGCGGGTCGGCTCAAGGAGCATTACCACCGGCCGGTGGTGGCTTTCGCACCAGCGGAGCCGGGTTTGCTCAAGGGCTCGGGCCGTTCGGTCGCGGGCTTCCACCTGCGTGATGCGCTGGATGCCATCGCCACCCGGAATCCGGGTCTGATCACGAAATTCGGTGGCCATGCGATGGCAGCAGGCCTGAGCCTGGAAACCGCGCGGCTCGACGAGTTTCGCCATGCCTTCGATCGGGAAGCGCGCCGCTGGCTGGACGCATCCGCCCTCGATGGCGTGATCGAGAGCGATGGTGAGCTCGCGCCGGCCGAGATCAGTCTGGCGCTGGCCGAGGCCCTGCTTGGCGCAGGGCCTTGGGGGCAGGGATTCCCCGAACCCTTGTTCGACGGCGCATTCGAGGTGCTGGAGCGCCGCATCGTCGGTGAGCGTCACCTGAAGCTGCACCTGCGCCCCCTCGCTGGTGGGGCACCGTTAGCGGGAATCGCCTTCGGAAGCGTGGCGGGTGCAGAGCCCGGCCAGCGCATCAGGGCAGCCTACCGCCTGGGCATCAACGACTATGCCGGCCGGCGATGTGTGGAGGCGGTCGTGGAGTATTTCGAGCCGGAGCAGCCCGGCGCGGTTTGAAGACGTGCCAGCCTGGCGTATGTGTCAGCCGACACTGGACAGGTAGAAGCGCATCTTCACGCCCAGCAGCTCGACGATGTCGTTCTCGCGCAAGGGGCGGGCCTGGGTGCTGATGGGCTCGCCATTGACCTTGGCGGGCCTGGCGCCGGGGCCGGCGGCGCCGACATGGACGATGAAGTAGCCGGCGCCACGGCGTGTCACTGCGGCGAGTTGTACGCCGGGCTGGCCGATGGTGTTCAGCACCTTGCTCAGTTTCAGTTCCTTGCCCTTGTGCGGGCCCTCGACCACCTGCAGGCAGCCGAGCTGTCCGGTACCCGCCGTGGCGGCCGGCGTCGGCTCCGCCAGTTTGGGGATGGCGATCCCTGCCGAGGCCAGTGCCTCGGGCTTGAGCACCATGGTTTTCTCGAAATCGTCTTCCGCGCCCGCATCGTCACCGAGATATTCGAGTCGCGTACGACCGATGGTGATGATGTCACCGGTACGCAGCGCATGCTTCTGGATGCGCTTGCCGTTGACGAAGGTGCCGTTGGTGCTGTTGAGGTCCTGGAGGAAGGAATCGTTCAACACCGTGATGATGGTGGCGTGATGACCGCTGGTGGCGCCGTCCTCGAGCCGGACGTCATTGTCGTCGCGGCGACCGATGGTAATGCGCTCTTTGTCGAGGGGAACCTCGCGCGGCGCGGCGCCGGGGGCGGTGACGACCAGCTTAGCCATCTATACCCATGCCTTGAGGACTTGATACAGGCTCTTGCCCACAAATGGCTGTTCTACGCGCACCAGTGCGACCGATACATTGTCCTTGCCGCCATGCTCGTTCGCCAGCGCCACCAGCCGGTCCGCGGACTGGTCCAAACTAGCAGAAAATTTCTGCAGAGTTAAGCGGATCTGCTCATCGTTGACCATTTCGGTGAGGCCATCCGAGCACAGCAGGTAGACGTCGCCGACCTCGGCGGGTTCCTCGTACAGGTCCACGGTCACGCGGTCGCCGCTGCCCAGGGCGCGCGTCAGGATATTGCGTCGCACGTTCTGCCGGGCTTCCTCTCGGCTGTAAAAGCCCTTGGTGATGAGATCTTCCACCAGCGAATGGTCGCGGGTGATCTGCTTTAACTCGCCACCGCGCAGACGGTACAGCCGCGAGTCGCCGACGTGCGCGACGGTCATCCGGCCGTCGTGCAGCAGGCAGGTGACCACGGTGGTGCCCATGCCCTCGTACTGCGGCTGGCTGTCGGCCATCTCACGGATGGCGGCATGTGCCACCTCGATCGCGCGCCGAAGCAGCGTGCCTTCCCTGCCGCCGATGGCGTCTGGCTGCAGTTCGCTGCGGTATGGCCAGCCCGCGCGAACGCTATCGAGGATGGTATTGACGGCCAATGCACTGGCCACCTCGCCGGCATTGTGCCCGCCCATGCCGTCGGCCAGTACCACCAGTCCCAGCTCGGGAGCTTCCGCCACGGCGTCTTCGTTCAGCTCGCGTACGCGCCCTTTGTCGCTGCGCAGCACCGTGGTCAGCTTTCGTTCCTGTGCCATGGCTGGGCTCAGGGCGCCTGCTGCAGGCAGGCGCGCAGGTCGGCGGCCAGCTCGCTGCCACGCTGATAGCGCTGTTCAGGGTTTTTCTGCAGAACCCTGTCGATGATCGCATCGACGCAGGCCGGCAGGTCGGCCTTGAGCGAGCGCGGTGACAGGTGTGCTTCGTTGGCGATCCGGTACATGAGCGTCGCCATGGAATCGCCGGTGAAGGGCAAACTGCCGGTCAGTAACTGGTAGAGGGTCACGCCCAGCGAAAACAGGTCCGAGCGGCCATCCACATGCTTGCCGGCCAACTGCTCGGGCGACATATAGGAGGGCGTGCCCAGGACCATGCCGGTCTTGGTCTTGCTGGAATCGGTCAGGCGTGCCACGCCGAAGTCCGTCACTTTGACTTTGCGCTCTTCCGGCAGATACATCAGGTTGGCCGGCTTGATGTCACGGTGCACGACGCCCTGCGCGTGCGCATAGTCGAGCGCGTCGGCTGCATCGGCGATCAGCTGCATGACCGTGCGCGGCGGCAGCAGGCTCTCGAGCTTGACGTAGCGGGTCAGATCATGGCCCCTGATGAACTCCATGGCGATATAGGCCAGGTCGTGGTCCTCGCCGGCGTCGAAGATGGTCACGATGTTGGGATGCTGCAGCCGGCCGGCGGTCTCGGCCTCGCGGAAGAACCGCGTTTTCACTTCACCGACCTCGTTGGTCTCGAACTCCTGCGACAGCGCCATGGTCTTGATCGCCACCGTGCGGCCGATCTTGGGATCCTTGCCCAGGTACACCATGCCCATGGCGCCTCGGCCCAGCTCCTTTTCCACCTGGTAGCGGCCGAGCATGGGTTTCTTCACGCCG
>DATLYR010000088.1 GCA_035574475.1 Nevskiales bacterium
TGTTGGCCTCGCGGTTGAGCTCCTGCATGAGGAAATCCAGCCGCCGGCCGACGGCCTCCTTGCGCTTGAGGGTCTGCCGTACCTCGCTGATGTGGCTGTCCAGGCGCGAGAGTTCCTCGTCCACGTCCAGGCGCTGGGCCAGCAGGGCCAGTTCCTGTTCCAGCCGGCCGGGGTCGAATTCCGCGGCGCGGCCCAGGATTTCCGCCAGCCGCGCCTGCAGCTTGGTACGTGACTCCTCACGCACCGCCGGTAAGCGCGCGCGCACCCGGCCGACCAGCGCCGCCAGGCCGTCGAGGCGCTCGTTCATGAGCTGCGCCAGGCGCTCGCCCTCGCGCGCGCGCATCTCGGCCAGGCTCGCCAGCGTCTGGTCCAGCAGCTTCAGTGCCACCGGCGCCAGGGTTTCGATATCCAGCGCCTGCTCGCGCAGCACGCCGGGAAAACCCAGCACGCGCACCGGGTCAGGCGCCGTGGTTGGCCCGAAGGCGTCGCCGACGAGCTGCACCGCCGCCGCCAGTTCGCGCAGGCGGGCCGCATCGACCTCGATCCTGCCGGCCGCGCCGGCCTGCGTGCGCAGGCGCAGGTTGGCCTCGAGCTTGCCGCGGCCGACTTTCTCCGCCACCCGTGCGCGCACCTCGGGCTCGAGCTGGCGCAGCTCCTCCGGCAGGCGCAGGCTCAGGTCCAGGTAACGATGGTTGACGGAGCGCAGTTCCCAGGACAACTCGCCCCAGGGGCCTTGCGTGGTCTCGCGGGCGAAGCCCGTCATGCTGCGCAACATCGGGAATTCCGGCACGGGATCAGGCGCCCATTGTAGCGGCTCCGCCCGCAGCGGCGCTGTAGAATAGCCGCCCGATCCGGAGAACCCCCGCCCATGACCAGCTTCAAACGCCCCAGCGGCCGCGCGCCCGACGAGCTGCGCCCGGTCGTCATCGAGCGCGGCTTCACGCGGCACGCCGAAGGCTCGGTGCTGATCGCGTTCGGCGATACGCGCGTGCTGTGCACCGCCAGCGTGGAGGCGCGCGTGCCGGGCTGGCTGCGCGATTCGGACCAGGGCTGGGTCACGGCCGAGTACGGCATGCTGCCGCGCGCGACGCACACGCGTGGCGACCGCGAGGCCGCACGCGGCCGCCAGGGCGGGCGCACACTGGAGATCCAGCGCCTGATCGGCCGCTCGCTGCGCGCGGTGCTGGACCTCAAGGCCCTGGGACAGCACACGATCACCGTGGATTGCGACGTGCTGCAGGCCGACGGCGGCACGCGCACCGCCGCGATCACCGGCGGCTATGTGGCGCTGGTGGACGCCGTGCATTACCTGCGGCGCAAGAAGCTGGTGAAAAAGAATCCCCTGTACGGCCAGGTGGCGGCGGTGTCGGTCGGCATCTACAACGGCCGGCCGGTGCTGGACCTGGACTACGCCGAGGACAGCGAAGCCGAGACCGACATGAACGTGGTCATGAACGAGGCCGGCGGCTTCATCGAGGTACAGGGCACCGCCGAGGGCCACGCCTTCCGCCGCGCCGAGATGGACCAGATGCTGGACCTGGCCCAGGCCGGCATCCGCCAGCTGATGGCGCTGCAGCGCGAGGCGCTGGAAGCCTGATCATGTCCCGGCGCGTGGTGCTGGCCACCGGCAATGCCGGCAAGCTCAAGGAAATCCGCGAGATGCTCGCCGGACTCGACCTCGAGGTGATCTCCCAGCGCGAGCTGGGTATTGCCGATGCCGAGGAAACCGGCCTGTCCTTCGTCGAGAACGCCATCCTCAAGGCGCGCCACGCGGCGGCGGCCGCGGGCCTGCCGGCCATCGCGGACGATTCCGGCATCGAGGTGGATGCGCTGGACGGCGCACCGGGGGTGTACTCGGCGCGTTACGCAGGGCCGCAGGCCAGCGACGCGGACAACAACCGCAAGCTGCTGGAGGCCCTGCGCGGCCTGCCGCCTTCCAGGCGCACGGCGCGTTTCCAGTGCCTGATGGTGTACCTGCGCCACGCGCGGGATCCGGTGCCGCTCATCTGCCAGGGCACCTGGGAAGGCCGCATCCTGGAAGCGCCGCGCGGCAGCAACGGCTTTGGCTACGACCCGCTGTTCTTCGTGCCCTCCGAGCGCTGCAGCTCCGCCGAGCTGCCGCCGGAGCGCAAGAACCTGCTCAGCCACCGTGGCCAGGCGCTCAGGAAGCTGCTGAGGGCGTTAAGCGCAGATATCAGCCGGAACCCAGAACAGCCATTCTCCCTCAATCCCTGAACCCGTCTTCAAACGTCTGGACAACAAAAATCGTACCCAGTACCAGCACCGCCAGACCCACACCCCCCATGCCCGCCAGGGCGGTCTTGCCGGTGCTGAGTCGGGTAATTTCCAGGTCTTCGATATCGTCCATTCGAACCGCGGCATTCGTGCCTCTGATCTCGTCTTCGGTCACTGAAGTGACCTCAAAAACGTGCCTGCTGCCATCCTTGGTTGTGACAGTCACCGAATCACCCTCTGCCACTCTGGATTTAAGCATGTGGGGAGAAGGTCGCGTGAGCTGGGTTGTAGTGCTGCAACCCAGCATGCTGAGCGCAACAAAAGCGATTACCAGTGCTCTGAGTGTTGGCATCTCGATGCGCCCTGCTGGAAGTTCAAGCGCGTACCGGCTGTTGACATGCAAGCCCGTTCCGCCATTGCTGTTTCTCGATCGTGGCGAGAAATTCAGCGATGTCCCTGGCCGTCACATTGTCGTGCGGTTCCTGGCCGAAACGCAGGTACAATCGAGTGAGCACAAAACCCGCGAGAACTGCAACAGCGGATAGCGCCAGTCGTGGCGCGACATATCGAGGCGTGTGCATGGACTCCCTCCCTGGAGTTGTATGGATGCGACGATCCCTGTCACGCCCCGATTGTAGTCGTTGATTTCCGAATCCGTCAAAGCGATCGAGTGATCCCCCCTCTTTCCGACACGTGCATATGCAGACCTCGATCCCCCTGTCACTCTACGTGCACCTGCCCTGGTGCGTGCGCAAGTGCCCCTACTGCGATTTCAATTCGCATGAGGCCAAGGGCGCGGTGCCGGAAGAGGCCTATGTGGACGCGCTGCTCGCCGACCTCGACCAGGACCTGCCGCGGGTCGCCGGTCGTGAACTCGTCAGCATTTTTTTCGGTGGTGGCACACCGAGCCTGTTTGCGCCCGCGGCCATCGGCCGCGTCATCGCCGCCGCCCGCGCGCGCCTGCCCTGCGCGCCGGACCTGGAGATCACGCTGGAGGCCAATCCCGGCACGGTCGAGCAGGCGCGCTTCGAGGGCTACCGTGCTGTGGGGGTGAACCGCCTGTCGCTCGGCATCCAGAGCTTCGACGACCGGCACCTGCAAGCGCTGGGTCGCATCCACGGCGCCGCCGAGGCCCGACGCGCCGCGGCGGCGGCACGCGCGGCCGGCTTCGACAACTTCAATCTCGACCTCATGTACGCACTGCCACAGCAGACGGTGCAGGAAGCCCGCGCCGATCTCGAGCAGGCGATCGCGCTCGAGCCGGCGCATATCTCTTACTACCAGCTGACGCTCGAGCCCAACACGCTGTTCCACCAGCGCCCGCCGCCGCTGCCGGACGAGGAGGCTGCCTGGACGATGCAGGAGCAGGGCGAAGCACTGCTCGCCGCGGCAGGCTATGCGCAGTACGAGGTCTCGGCCTATGCCCGGCCGGGCCGGCAATGCCGGCACAACCGCAACTACTGGCAGTTCGGCGACTACCTGGGCATCGGCGCCGGCGCGCACGGCAAGCTCACCGGGGCGGATGGCCGCATCTGGCGCACCGCCAAGCAGCGCCACCCGCGCGCCTTCCTGGACACGGCGGGCACGCCGGCCGGCCTGCAGCGCAACGAGCCGGTGCCCGCCCACGACCTGCCGCTGGAATTCCTGATGAACGCCCTGCGCCTGAACGAGGGCTTTGCGCCGGCGGATTACCCGGCGCGCACCGGGCTGGCGCTGGACAGCCTGCAGCCCGCACTGGATCGGGCGCTGGCGCGCGGCCTGGTGGAGCAGCGCGACGGACGGCTGCTGGCCTCAGCCCTGGGCCGGCGTCACCTGGACGGGCTGCTGGCCCTGTTCCTGCCGGAACAGCCGCGCAGCTCGCCGCTTGCCCGCCCGGCGGCCGTTCTTTAAACTACGCCCCCTTTCATGTGCTTCGCACAGGCACAGGCCCGCCTCCGCGGGCCTAACCCCACCAAGCAAGAAGGCAAGAGGTCCTGCATGAAGGCCGACGTCCACCCGCAGTACAGCGAAGTCAAGGTGACTTGCAGCTGCGGCAACAGCTTCACCACCCGCTCCACCCTGGGCCGGCCCGATCTGCACATCGAAGTCTGCTCGCAGTGTCACCCGTTCTACACCGGCAAGCAGAAGATCGTGGACACGGGCGGCCGCGTGGACAAGTTCCGCAAGCGCTACGCCAAGTCCTAAAGCCACTCCCCATCGGTACCCGCAACGGCCCGCCAGACGGGCCGTTGCCGTTTCCGGGCTGACGCAAACACGCGCCACGGTGGTCTAATACGGGTATGAACACCCCCCACCTCCTGCTCGGCGCGGCCGCCTTCACGGTCATGGGCGCAGTGGTCACCCTGGCGGCCGCCTGCGCCACCAATCCCGTCAGTGGCACGCCGGAAGTCGTGCTGATGAGCGAGGAGGACGAACTGCAGATCGGCCGGGAACTGGATCGCCGCATCCAGGCGCAGGAATCGATGCTGGAGAACGAGCGTCTCCAGCAATACGTGCAGCAGGTGGGCGAGCGCGTCGCCGCCGGCAGCCACCGCAGCGAGCTGATCTACCGCTTCCGCGTGATCGACCGCCCGCAGGTCAACGCCTTCGCCCTGCCCGGCGGCTATATCTATATCTACCGCGGCCTTTTGGCCTACATGAATTCCGAGGCCGAGCTGGCGGCGGTGCTGGGCCACGAGATCGGCCACGTCACCGCCCGGCATACGGTGCGCCAGCATCGCAACGCCACGCTGGCCTCGCTGCTGGTGCAGATCATCGCCGCCCGCTCCGGCACACCCTACGCCGGCGACATCGCCAACCTGCTCGGCGCCGCCTTCGTCGCCGGCTACGGCCGCGAGCTCGAGCTGGAAGCCGACGGCCTCGGCGCCGACTACCTGGCGCGCGCCGGCTACGAAGTCGATGCCATGCTGCGCGTGATCGACATCCTCAAGTACCAGGAGGAATACGCCAAATCCCGCGCCCAGGCCGAAGGCCGCAAGCCGGTGACCTATCACGGCGTGTTCGCCACCCACCCGAAGAACGATACGCGCCTGCAGGAAGTGGTGGCGGCCGCGCGCAAGGCGCGCGAAGTCCAGAACCCGCGCGTAGGCCGCGACGAGTTCCTGACGCAGATCGAGGGGATGACCTACGGCTTCAGCGAGAAGGAAGGCATCCCGCGCGGCAACCGCTTCTACCACCGGCGGCTCAACTTCAGCTTCGCCTATCCCGAGGGCTGGCTGATCGAGAACGAAACCGGCCGCGTGCTGGGCTATGCGCCGCAGGGCGCGGCCGAAATCCAGCTCACGGTCGAGGATCTCAACAAGCGCATCCCGCCGGGCGAGTTCGCGCGCGAGCGACTCAACATGGGCGACCTGCGCGAGGAGAAGACCTTCGAGGTCAACGGCCTGACCGCCTACAGCGCGCTGGCGCCGAAGGGCGTGTTCAACCGCTGGAACGCCCGGCTCGGCATCGTCTATCACGAGGGCCGCGCCTATGTGTTCTGGGGCGAACCCAAGGACGGCAAGGAGCCACCGGGCTTCGGCGAGCACTTCGACGCCACCCTGCGCAGCTTCCACCCGCTGCGGCCGGAGGAACTGGACGCGGCGCGCGAGTGGCGCATCCGGCTGGTCAAGGCGGACGGCAAGACCCGCTATCGCGAGCTGGCGCGGCAGTCTCCGCTGGGCGCCGACGCCGAAGCCCAGCTGCGCCTGCTCAACCAGCAATATCCCGAGGGCGAGCCGCAGGCCGGGCAGGTACTCAAGATCGTGTACTGAGACCGCGCAGTTCATTGGCATACGGGGGCGTACGGCCTATAATTCCGCCCCTGCGCAAGGGGGCGCCTCGCACCCACGCACGCGCCCGACCCCATGACCGAAGACATCGAAAAACAGGCCGCGCTCGACTATCACGCCAAGCCGCGGCCCGGCAAGCTCGGCATCGCCGTCACCAAGCCCTTCACCACCCAGGACGAGCTGTCGCTGGCCTATTCGCCGGGCGTCGCGGTGCCGGTCGAGGCGATCGCCGCCAATCCCGAGGACGCGTTCCGCTACACCTCCAAGGGCAACCTGGTGGCGGTGATCTCGGACGGCAGCGCCATCCTCGGGCTCGGCAACCTGGGCGCGCTCGCCTCCAAGCCCGTCATGGAAGGCAAGGCGGTGCTGTTCAAGAAGTTCGCCGACATCGACGTGTTCGACATCGAGGTCGCGACCCAGGACCCGGAGCGCTTCATCGAGACGGTGGTCAACATCGCGCCGACCTTCGGCGGCATCAACCTCGAGGACATCGCTGCGCCGCACTGCTTCCGGATCGAGCAGGCCCTGATCGAACGGCTGGACATCCCGGTCTTCCACGACGACCAGCACGGCACCGCAATCGTGCTGGCCGCCGGACTGCTCAACGCGCTGGAGCTGCAGCGCAAACACCTCGGCGAGGTGCGCATCGTCTGCGTCGGCGCCGGCGCCGCCGGCATCGCCTGCATGAACCTGCTGCTGGCGCTGGGCGCGCAGCGCCAGAATATCTTCCTGCTCGACCGCAAGGGCGTGATCCACGAAGGGCGTGAGGACCTCGACCGCCCGGGCAACGAGCTCAAGCGCCAGTTCGCCTGCCGCACGGATGCGCGCACGCTGGCCGATGCCCTGCGCGGCGCCGACGTGTTCATCGGCCTGTCCGGGCCGAACCTGGTCTCGCAGGACATGGTGAGGAGCATGGCGCCGCGGCCGATCGTGCTGCCGATGTCGAACCCCGACCCGGAGATCCTGCCGGAGCAGATCACCGCGGCCCGCAGCGATGCCATCATCGGCACCGGCCGCAGCGACTACCCGAACCAGGTCAACAACGTGCTCGGCTTCCCCTACATCTTCCGTGGCGCCCTCGATGTACGCGCGCGGCGCATCAACACCGCGATGCACCTGGCCGCGGTGGAGGCGCTGCGCGCGCTGGCCAAGCTGCCGGTGCCGAGCGCGGTGCTGGAGGCCTACGACCTCGAGAGCCTCGGCTTCGGGCCCGACTACATCATCCCGAAGCCGCTGGACCCGCGGCTGATCGAGGTCGTGCCGCCGGCGGTGGCGCGCGCGGCGATCGACACCGGCGTCGCGCGCGGCGCCTATCCGCGGCACTACCCGGCGCTGGACGCGCGCGCGGTCAAGACGGCAACATGAGCGGCCGGACCCGTCACGCTCGGATCCCCGGCCTCGCAGGCATCAGGAGAACAGCAGCATGAGCAGCAAGGGCTACACCCTGGGCAACCCGACCACGGGCGCGCAATCGGAACTGCCGGTGATCACCGGCACGCTGGGGCCCGCGGCCGTGGATGTCGGCAAGGTTTACGCACAGCAAGGCATCTTTACTTACGACCCAGGCTTCACCTCCACCTGCAGCTGCAACAGTGCCATCACCTACATCGACGGCGACCAGGGCATCCTGCTCTACCGCGGCTACCCGGTGGACCAGCTGGCGGAGAAGTCCAGCTTCATCGAGGTCGCCTACCTGATCCTGTACGGCGAGCTGCCGAACAAGGCGCAGCTGGAGGAGTTCGACACCGCCATCCGCCGGCACACGATGCTCAACGAGAACGTGCTGGGCTTCTTCAAGGGCTTCCACTACGACGCGCACCCCATGGCCATGCTGACCGGCCTGGTCGGCTCGATGTCGGCCTTCTACCACGACACCACCAACAACAAGAACCCGCAGCACCGCGAGATCTTCGCGCGGCGCATGATCGCCAAGATCCCGACCATCGCCGCGGCGGCCTACAAGCATTCGATGGGCCAGCCGTTCGTCTATCCGCGCAACGACCTCGACTACTGCTCCAACTTCCTGCGCATGATGTTCGCGGTGCCGGCCGAGGAATACGTGGTCAACCCGGTCGCGGCGCGGGCGCTGGACGTGCTGTTCATCCTGCACGCCGACCACGAGCAGAACGCCTCCACCTCCACGGTGCGCATGGCCGGTTCCACCGGCTGCAACCCCTACGCCGCCATGGCCGCCGGCATCGCCGCGCTGTGGGGCCCGGCGCACGGCGGCGCCAACGAGGCGGTGCTCAAGATGCTGGGCGAGATCGGCCGGCCGGAGAACGTGCCGGCCTTCGTCGCCAAGGTCAAGGACAAGAACAGCGGCGTGCGGCTGATGGGCTTCGGTCACCGCGTGTACAAGAACTTCGACCCGCGCGCCAGGATCATCCGCGAGCAATGCCACAAGGTGCTCAAGGCGCTCGGCGTCAGCGACCCGCTGCTGGAGCTGGCCATGCTGCTGGAGGAAGTCGCCCTGAAGGACGAGTATTTCGTCAGCCGCAAGCTCTACCCGAACGTGGACTTCTACTCCGGCATCATCTACAAGGCGCTCGGCATCCCGGTGAACATGTTCACGCCGATGTTCGCCATCGCGCGCACCGTCGGCTGGGCCGCGCACTGGATCGAGATGGTGGCCGATCCCAACATGCGCATCGCGCGCCCGCGGCAGATCTACGTCGGCGCCACCGAGCGCGATTACCTGCCAATAAGCAAGAGAAAGTAACCCCTGGGCTTTTCTCAGCTGGGCGGCCGGGATCTTGTTATTGAGGGTAGGCCCGCGGATGCGGGCCTATACCCATGACTAACCGAACAGCGCCGGTTCTTCCTCTTCCTGCAGCAGTTCCTCGACCTCGTGCAGCGCGGCGCGCTGCATGGGCAGCCCATCCACCGGGCTGCAGGGCGCCTGGCGCAACCCGTCCAGCGGGAACACCGCTGCCTCGAAGCCGACGCCGTCGGCGCTGAAACGGTACACCGGCTGGTAGCGGTATTCCTCGCCGCGCAGGCGGAAGCGTTTCTGATCCAGCCGGCACTCGATGCCACGCCCTTCCAGGTACAACTGCAGACTCTCGCCGTACTCGGTAAACAAGTGCAGCTGCACGTCGCTGTGCTCGGTGGCCGAACCGCTCAGCACCGGGCCCACCAGCCGCGGCTGGAAGGCCTCGAGCCGGCGCATGGCCGCGCAGGCGGCCTCACGCAGCCGCCGCAGGTGCGAGCGGTGCCGCGCGCCGCCAAACAGGCGCTGGCGGTGGCGCAGCGCAGACTCGATCTCGTCGTTGGCAGGCAGGTTGCGGAAATCACGCAGGCCACAGCGCTCGGCGGCCTTGTGCTTGGCGAGACGAAAGTCGGAGATGCCCTGCTCGCTGATGATGCGCGCCGCCTCCTCGGCCACGCGCTGGCGCAGGTCAGTGAAGTGGCGTCGGCTCATGGCGGCGATCCGGCGCGGCGCCCACCGATCGGGGCTGAGCGGACGTTAACAGGAAAGTTCGCGCCCTGCCAAGCCGCTGTCTCAGAACAGCTCGTCGACGCGGCCGCCACCGGACGCCGGCGCCAGATTGGGGCCTTCGCCGCTGGCGCTGCCGGCCCCCGGCACCCGGTCCTCGGGGAAGGTCTCGAAGATGGCCTCGTCGCTGGTGCTGCTGTCCTGCAGCCCGCTGCCGCGGTTGATGCGCACCGTCACCAGGCCGTCCGGACGCGGCAGCTCGGCCGGCGGGCTGTCCTTGAGCACCTCGCCCATGAAGCGGATCCACATGGGCAGCGCGGCGCGGCCGCCGGTTTCCTGCTTGCCCAGCGACTGCAGCTGGTCGAACCCGACCCAGCAGGTGGCGACCAGGTCGGCGTTGTAGCCGCTGAACCAGGCGTCGTTGACGTCGTTGGTGGTGCCGGTCTTGCCGGCCAGGTCGGTGCGGTTGAGCACCTTGGCGGCGGTGGCGGTGCCGCGCTCGATGACGTCGCGCATCATGCTGGTCATGAGGTAGGCCGTCTGCGGGCTGATCACGCGTGGCACCGGTGGTTCGGGGCAGTCGAGGCATACCACCTTGGGCTGCGCCTGGAACAGTACCTGGCCATCGGCGCCCTTGATCTGCTCGATGTAGTAGGGCTGGATCAGGAAACCGCCGTTCGCGAACACGGCGTAGGCGCGCGCCAACTCCAGCGGCGTGAGGGTGGCCGTGCCCAGCGACATCGACAGGTCGCGCGGGACCCGTTCGCGCGGCAGGCCGAAGCGCAGCGCGAAGGCGTGACCGTATTCGGGTCCGATCGCCATCAACAGACGAATCGTGACCAGGTTACGCGAATAAGTGAGCGCTTCGCGCAGACGCGTGGGCCCGTAGAACTTGCCGCTGTAGTTCTCCGGTCGCCAGGCTTCGGGCATGCCCGGCGCGTCGAACACCACCGGGGCGTCGTTGATGATGCTGGCCGGCGTGAAGCCTTTTTCCAGGGCTGCGGCATAGACCAGCGGCTTGAAGGCCGAGCCCGGCTGGCGCAGCGCCTGCACGGCGCGGTTGAACTTGCTGGCCTGGAAGTCGAAACCGCCGACCAGTGCCTCGAGCGAACCATCGCGCGGGTCCAGCGCCACCAGTGCACCCTGCACCCTTGGCCACTGCGACAGCTGCCACGGTGACTCTTCCTTGTCGCCGGCGATCACGCGCACGATGTCGCCGCGCTTCAAGCGGCGGCCCGTACCCGGCCCGGCCCAGGCATAGCCGGCACTGCCCAGCAGCACCTTGCCGCGGCCGCGCACGTGCAGCCTGACCGTATCGCCGGGTTCCAGGACCACGGCCGGCAGCAGGCCGGCCACCACACGGCGATCGGCCAGGGCCTCCTCCAGCGCTTGCTCATCTTCCTGCTTGTCCAGATCGAGGTGTCCCTCGGCGCCGCGGTAGCCGTGCCGGCGCTCGTACTCCAGCAGCGCTTCGCGCAGGGCCCGGTTGGCGGCCTGCTGGCGCGGGGTGGTGACGGTCGTGACCACGCTGTAGCCGTCGGTATAGGCGCGCTCGCCGAAGCGCGACACCATCTCGGCGCGCACCATTTCCGCAACGTAATCGGCCTCCACCAGGCTCGGGCCGCGCAGCCGGATCTGCACGCGGATCGGCTCCTGCAGCGCCTGCTCGAGCTCGGCCTTGTCGATGAAGCCGAGGTCGCGCATGCGGCGCAGCACGTAGTCACGCCGCAGGCGCGCGCGCTCGGGATCGGCGACGGGGTTGAAGCGGGATGGCGCCTTGGGCAGGCCGGCGATCATGGCCATCTGCGCCAGGCTGAGGTCCTTGACCTCGCGGCCGTAATAGATCTGGGCCGCCGCGCCGACGCCATAGGCGTGGTTGCCGAGGTAGATCTTGTTCAGGTACAGCTCGAGGATCTTCTCCTTGGTAAACTCGCGCTCGATCTTGGTCGCCAGCAGGATCTCCTTCAGCTTGCGCGTGTAGGTGCGCTCGCTGCCGAGGAAGAAGTTGCGCGCCAGCTGCATGGTGATGGTGCTGCCGCCCTGGGTTTTCTCCCCCGTCACCGCCAGGTTGAGCGCCGCGCGCAACAGGCCGCGGTAGTCGAAGCCCGGGTGGTGGAAAAACCGATCGTCCTCGGCGGCGAGGAAGGCCTGGATCAGGCGTTGCGGCAAATCCTGATAGGCCATCGGCGCGCGCCGCTCCGAGCCGTACTCGCCGATCATCACGCCGTCGCGCGTGTAGATGCGCAGCGGCACGTTGAGCTGCACCTGCTGCAGCTCAGCGGCGTCCGGCAGGAACGGACTGAACACCAGCGTGGCGCTGATCAGCGCGAGCCAGCCCAGTGCCAGCACGGCCAGGCACAACCCGCCGAGCCACAGGCCGATTTTGAGCATACGGGGCATGGTGCGCATTACGATATTTGAGCCTGCTGGCTAGCTTATCCGAACAGCTTCCTGCGTGGTATCAAATGCTTGGGCGCACAACTTACAGTTGCACGCTGAGCGTGTTTGTTATATGTAGGTGTTACAAGGGCGACTGTTGTCGTTCATCCGACAGGGGCACAGGGAGGAAAGATGCTGTCCCGCTTGGGGTTTGTACAGAACCTCTTCAAGAGCGACTCCGGCTCACTGCTGGGGCTCGACATCAGCACCAGCTCGGTCAAGCTGGTCGAGCTGAGCCGCAGCGGCGACGGCTATCGCCTGGACGCTTGCGCCTCCGAACCGCTGCCGCCCGGCGCGGTCAACGAAAAGCAGATCGCCGATCCGGATGCCGTCGGCAAGGCCATCCAGCGCGCCGTGGCCCGCAGCGGCAGCGGCACCCGCAACGCGGCGGTGGCCGTGGCCGGCTCCTCGGTCATCACCAAGATCATCAACCTGCCCAGCTCGCTCAGCGATGACGAGATGGAAGAACAGATCAAGATCGAGGCTGACCAGTATATTCCGTACCCGATCGACGAAGTCAATCTGGACTTCCAGGTGCTCCGCGCGCTGCCGAACGCCCCCGACACCGCCGAAGTGCTGCTCGCTGTGTGCCGCCGCGACACGGTGGAAGCGCGCGCCGCGGCGCTGGAAACCGCCGGCCTCAAACCCAAGGTGGTGGACATCGAGGCGCACGCGCTGCAGAACGCCTGCACGCTGCTCGAACACCAGATGCCGGACGGCGGCAAGGACAAGACCATCGCCCTGATCGACATCGGCTCCACCG
The DNA here is from genome assembly GCA_035574475.1 of Nevskiales bacterium. Classification (NCBI taxonomy): domain Bacteria; kingdom Pseudomonadati; phylum Pseudomonadota; class Gammaproteobacteria; order Nevskiales; species Nevskiales bacterium. The sequence goes on from DATLYR010000088.1 coordinate 12,644, forward strand.
GTACCGGCGTGCACATCCTGCATGACCGCGAACTGGTCTACAGCCGCGAGCAGCCCTTCGGCGGCAAGCAGCTGACCGACGAGATCGCGCGCCACTACGGCATGTCGTTCGACGAGGCCGAGAAGGCCAAGCGCAGCGGCGGGCTGCCGCAGGACTATGAAACCACGGTGCTGGCGCAATTTCTCGACGACGTGGCGGTGCAGATCGAACGCTCGCTGCAGTTCTTCTTCGCATCGATGCCGCGCTTTTCCTCCATCGACCAGATCCTGCTGGCGGGCGGCAGCGCCGGTATCGCCGGCATCGACCAAACGGTGGCGCGCAAGCTGAACATCCCCAGCGTGGTGGCGCGGCCGTTCGAGCAGATGCGCACCGGCTGGCGCATCAAGCGCGCCCAGCTCGAGCAGGATGCGCCGGGCATGCTGATCGCGGCCGGCCTGGCGCTCAGGGCGTTCGACTGATGCTGATCAAGATCAATCTCCTCGACTGGCGCGCGGAGCTGCGCGAAAAGCGCAAGCGGCAATTCACGACCGCGATCGCGGGCGCCCTGGTCGCCTCGGTGGGCGTCGTACTGCTGGGCATGCTGTACATGAACCGCGCGATCGAAAACCAGCAGGAGCGCAACCGCATCCTCAGGGACGAGATCGCCCTGATCGAAAAGCAGATCAAGGAAATCGAAGAACTGGAAAAAATCCGCGCCAACCTGCTCGCGCGCATGCAGGTCATCGAACAGCTGCAGCAGAGCCGGGCGCAGATCGTGCACTACTTCGACGAGCTGGTGAACACGGTGCCGGAAGGCGTCTATCTGACCTCGGTCAAGCAGCAGGGCAACAGCACCAGCATCGACGGGGTGGCGGAGTCCAACAGCCGCGTCTCCGCCTACATGAAGAACCTGGACGCCTCGCCCTGGTTCGCCGACCCGCGGCTGCAGGTGATCAAGACGGGCGAGAGTGGCGGACGCCGGCTTGCCAACTTCAGTCTGCAGGTGACCGAGGTGAACCCCAACGCCACACCGTCGGAAGGCGGGGCCGCGCCATGAACGTCAATCTCGACCTGCAGCAGTACCTCGACCAGCTGCGCAAGCTGGACACCAACAATCCCGGGGCCTGGCCGCGCTGGGTCCAGGTCATGGCCATCGTCCTGCTGTGCGGCCTGGTGATCTTTCTCGGGTACCGCTTCATGATCCAGCCCAAGCGCCTGGAGCTCGACCAGGCGCGGCAGGAAGAAGCCCGGCTGCGGCAGGAATTCGAAGCCAAACAGCGCAAGGTGGCGGCGCTCGATGCCTACCGGGCCCAGCTGGAAGAAATGCAAAAATCCTTCGGCGCCATGCTGCGCCAGCTGCCCAACAAGAGCGAGGTCGCCAACCTGCTCAACGACATTTCCCAGACGCGCCTGGCGGCGGGCCTGGAGGAAGAGCTGTTCCAGCCCCAGGCGGAGGTCAACAAGGACTTCTACGCCGAGCTGCCGATCAGCATGCAGCTGGTCGGCGGGTATCACCAGATGGGCGCCTTCGCCAGCGGCATCGCCACGCTGCCGCGCATCGTCACGCTGAGCAACGTGCAGCTTGCCCCGATCGACGACGGCAAAAGAAGCGGCACCAGTCGGCTGCGCATGACCGTCACGGCCAAAACCTACCGATACCTGGACGCCGATGAACAGCCGGCGGGAGCGGGCCAATGACCCGCCGGCCTGCGGAACGCATCGCACCCCGGCGCTCGCGCAGCATCCTGCTCTGCGCCCTGCTGCTTGCAACCGCCTTGGGCGGTTGCGGCGGTGACCAGGACGATCTGCGCCAGTACATCGAAGAGGTCAAGGCGCGCAAGACCAAGGACATCGAGCCCATCCCGCAGATCAAGCCCTACGAAACCTTCCTGTACGCACCGGGCGCGCGGCGCGATCCCTTTGCCAATGCGCCCGCGCAGAAACCGCTGACCGGCGAGCTCGGCGCGCTGATCGACCCGCGCCGCAACCGCGAACCGCTCGAAGAGTTCCCGCTCGATTCGCTGCGGCTGGTCGGCACCTTGAAGATCCGCGACCAAAAGTATGCCCTGATCCGCGATCCCACCGGCGTGGTGCACCGGGTCACGACCGGCAACTATCTGGGCCAGAACTACGGCAAGATCACCGCCATCGCCGAAACCGAGATCAACCTGCGCGAGATCGTGCCGGATGGCTTCGGCGGCTATCTCGAGCGGCAGGCCACCATCACGGCGGGCGAGCAGCCATGAGCCGCCATCGACACTCGGCAGGCTCATAAGGAGCGAGCGACATGAACATCCACACCTTCAAGCATCTCGGGCTCGCATGCGGGCTTGCGGTCCTGGCGCTGGGCATTTGCGGCCAGGCCGCGGCTGCCGATCGCAGCCTCGACAACATCGAATACCAGGCCCTGCCCGGCCAGGGCGTGCTGCTGACGCTGACCCTGTCGGAGGCGGCGCCGGACCCGGTCGTGTTCACGGTGGACCAGCCGGCGCGGCTGGCCCTGGACCTGCCGGACACGCGGGTAGCGCTGGCCAACCGCTACAACCAGATCAACCTCGGCAGCACGCGCGCGGTGGCCGCGGCCGAAGCCAAGGATCGCAGTCGTGTAGTGGTCGAGCTGACCGAGCTCGTGCCCTACAGCGTGCGGGTGGACGGCAACAAGATCTATGTCCAGATCGGCGGCGCCGCCGACAGCCTGGCCACCGCACCGGCGGCCGACAGTGACGATACGGAGGTCTCGGCACGTCCGCCTGCTCGCCTGCAGGCGGCCGACAGCATCACGAAGGTGGATTTCCGCCGCGGCGAAAAGGGCCAGGCCCAGGTGGTGGTCGGTCTGTCCAACCCCGGTACGCCGGTCGATATCCGGCAGGAAGGCGGTCTGATCATCGCCGAGTTCCGCGGCACGCAGCTGCCCAGCGAGCTGCGTAAACGCCTCGACGTGCTTGACTTCGCCACGCCGGCCAAATTCATCGACGTCACCAGCAGCGGCAACACGGCGCGTATCGCCATCACGCCGGTGAGCGGCGCGGATTTCGAGCAGTCCGCCTACCAGGCCGGCAACGTCTTCACCATCGAACTGCAGCCGCTCAGCGCCGAGGAGCTGGCCCAGAAGCGTGAGCAGGAGCCCCGCTACACCGGCCCGCGCATCGGCCTGAACTTCCAGAAACAGGACGTGCGTACGATTCTGCAGATCCTAGCGGACGCGCTCGGCTTCAACCTGGTGATGGACGACAGCATCAAGGGCGACCTGGCCATGCGGCTGGACAACGTGCCGGCCGACCAGGCGCTCGACATCATCCTGCGCACCAAGGAGCTGGGCAAGATCCAGGAAGGCAACGTGATGCTGATCGAGCCGCTGGCCAAGATCAACAAGCGCCGCGAAGAAGCGCTCAAGGCGGCCAAGAGCCAGGAAACCCTGGCGCCGCTGACCTCCGAGATCGTGCAGATCAACTTCGCCAAGGCCGACGAGATCGCCACCCTGCTCAAATCCAAGGACACCGGCCTGCTCTCGGATCGCGGCCGCATCAGCGTGGATCCGCGTACCAACACCCTGCTGATCCAGGAAACCCGTGACCGGCTGGCCGAGATCCGCAAACTCATCGCACAACTGGATATCGCGGTCAGGCAGGTGCTGATCGAGTCGCGCATCGTGGTCGCCAACAAGGACTTCAGCCGCGACCTCGGTGCCCGCTTCGGCGTGTCACACCAGACCATTCGCGGCGATACGGCCGTCGGCATCGGCGGCAACCTCGGCGGCGCTGGCGCGGTTCGTGCGGGCGGTCCGGCCGCCGGCGCCGGCGCCCTCAACGTCAGCCTGCCGGTAGTCGGCGGGGGCTCGCTGGGTGTATCCATCCTCTCCGGGGACTACCTGGTGGAGGCCGAGTTGTCCGCACTGCAGTCGGAGAATCGCGGCGAGATCATCTCCACCCCGCGCGTGATCACCGCCAACGGCAAGGAAGCCACCATCGAGCAGGGTGTGGAAATCCCCTACCTGGAGTCCAGCTCCAGCGGCGCCACCACGGTGTCTTTCAAGAAGGCGGTGCTGAGTCTCAAAGCCACGCCGCAGATCACGCCCGACGGCCATATCCTGATGGACCTGGACATCACCAACGACACCCGCGGCGAGGACGTCGGCACCGGCTTCGGCGGCAGCATCCCCAGCATCGACACCCGCCAGATCAGCACCCAGGTGCTGGTCAACAACGGCGAAACCGTGGTGCTGGGCGGCGTCTTTACGGAGGAGAACAGCGACACGGTGACCAAGGTACCCGTGTTGGCCGACATCCCCCTGGTGGGAGCGCTGTTCCGGCAGAAGCTCAAGGTGGCCGACAAGAGCGAGTTGCTGATCTTCGTCACACCGAAGATTCTCAAGGAAGGTCTGCGGGTCGACGCCCGCTAGCAGCGGCCCGGTCTGCGGCCGGCCGTGCGCCGGCCGCAGTCATTTTCGGCCCGGCCACGGCATAATGGCGAGCACAAACCGATACAGCGATCGCCCAGAAAGATGGCCCAGAAATCCAATATCTTCCTGATCGGCCCGATGGGTGCCGGCAAGACCACGGTCGGCAAGCGCCTGGCCAAACTCAAGGGCATGCGCTTCAAGGATTCGGACCACGAGATCGAGCAGCGCACCGGCGTGGACATCGGCTTCATCTTCGAGAAAGAGGGCGAGGCCGGCTTCCGGCGCCGCGAGCGCGAGGTGATCGCCGAGCTGACCCAGGAGACGGGGCTGGTCCTGGCCACCGGCGGCGGTGCGGTACTGGATCCCGATAACCGCCGCGACCTGTCCGCGCGCGGCTTCGTAGTCTATCTCTGCACGCCGGTGGCGCAGCAGCTGGAGCGCACCCGCTACAGCAAGCACCGCCCGCTGCTGCAGGTCGAAGATCCGCGCCAGCGGCTGGAGGAACTGATGGCCCAGCGCGATCCTCTGTACCGTGAAACCGCCGACATGGTCATCAACACGGAAGGCCTGCAGGCGCCCCAGCTGGTGCAGCTGATCGACGAGCGCCTGGCGACGCTCTCGACCGAATAGCCGCCCTCGCACGGCGCCGCCGCCTTCCGGGATAATGGCGCCCATGGCCACCTTGACCGTCGAGCTGGGCGAGCGCAGCTATCCGATACACGTCGGGCCGGGGCTGCTGCCGCGAGCGGAGCTGTTCCAGCCCCATCTACGGGGCGGGCGCCCGTTCATTCTCACCAACGAAACCGTGGGCCCGCTCTACCTGGAGCCGTTGCGCCACGCGCTCGGCGGCCGCGACGTGGAGACCCTGGTGCTGCCGGACGGCGAAGCCCACAAAACGCTGGAGACCGCCGGCCGGATCTACGATGCCTTGCTGGCCGGCCGCCATGGCCGCGACAGCGTGCTGGTGGCGCTGGGTGGCGGCGTGATCGGCGACCTGGCCGGCTTCGTGGCCGCCACCTACCAGCGCGGCATCGGGTTCATCCAGGTGCCCACCACCCTGCTGGCGCAGGTGGATTCCTCGGTCGGCGGCAAGACCGGCGTCAACCACCCGCTGGGCAAGAACATGATCGGCGCCTTCCACCAGCCGCTGGCGGTGCTGGCCGACACCGACACCCTGCGCACACTCCCGGCGCGCGAGCTGTCCGCCGGACTCGCCGAGATCATCAAGTACGGCCTGCTGGGCGATGCGCCGTTCTTCGACTGGCTGGAGCTCCACATGAACCGGCTGCGCGCGCTCGAGCCGGATGCGCTGACCGAGGCCATCCGGCGATCCTGCGCCAACAAGGCGCGCATCGTGGCGCTGGACGAACGCGAGAGCGGGCCGCGCGCACTGCTGAACCTCGGTCATACCTTCGGACATGCCATCGAGACTGCGCTCGGTTACGGCAATTGGTTGCACGGCGAGGCGGTCGGCGCCGGCCTGTGCATGGCGGCCGACCTGTCCTGCCGGCTGGGCTGGCTGCCGGCCGCAGACCGCGACCGGGTCATCGCGCTGGTGGCGCGCGCAGGCCTGCCCACGCACCTGCCGGCGCAGCTGACGCCGGCCGACTTCCAGCGGCTGATGGCGCACGACAAGAAGGTGCAGGCCGGCCGGCTGCGGCTGGTGC
>DATLYR010000089.1 GCA_035574475.1 Nevskiales bacterium
CCCGCCGCACGCCCTCGCGCGCCAGCCGGAAGAACGGCAGCAGGCGCAGGCGGCCCGCCTCGTGCTGCGGCGGGTACAGGCCGGGCGCGTGCCGGAAGAACGTCTCGATGCCGGCGGCCTGCATCGCCATGATCAGCGCCATCAGCAGGTACTGCCGGTGGAAGCCGGCCTGCTCGAAGCGGCGCGCGGAGGTCGCCAAGCGCCCCGGCAGCGTGACCAATGCCCCGCTGGCGCGGATGCGCGCGCACAGCCGCTGGTCCTCAAAAAGCGGCAGATCCTCATCGAAACCGCCCAGTGCTTCGAAGTAGCGCCGCGCCAGCAGCAGGCCCTGGTCGCCGTTGGTGCAGTACGGGCGGTTGAAGGCGGTTTTCTCCTCGACATAGCGCCAGGCCAGCGCGTGGCGCGCATCACGCCGCTCGAAGCGCAAGGCGAAATGGCCGGCCAGCTGCTCGGCGCCGCCACCGGCGGCGATGGCGTTGCGCAGGCAATCGAGCGCGGATCGCAGCAGGCCCGGGTCATGCAGCCTGGAATCCGCATGCAGGAACAGCAGCCAGGGGGCCTTGCTGCTGCGCGCGCCGGCGTTCATCTGCCGGGCGCGGCCGCGCGGTGTCTCGATCACCTGCACGCCCTGCAGGCGCGCGAGCTGTGCGCTGCGGTCGGTCGAGCCGCCGTCCGCCACGATCACTTCGAGCGTGATGCCGCGCTGCGCCGCGAGATCGCGCAGCAGTAGCGGCAGGGCGTCGGCTTCGTTCAGGCAGGGGATGACGACGGCCAGCTCGGGCGTCATGCCGTCAGGTAATGCGCCAGATGTGCGGGGATGCGCTGTTCCAGCCAGAACACCGGGCGTCCACGCGCGTCGGCGCCGACGAAGCCGACATGCCCGCCATGCTCGGACAGCTCCAGCCGGACCTGCTCGGACAGCTCATGCGCATGCGGCACTACCTGCGGCGACATGAAAGGATCGTCGCGCGCATGCAGAATCAGGGTGGGGATGCGGATGTGGCGCAGGAACGGCCGGCTGCTGCAGCGACGGTAATAATCGTCTGCCCCGGCAAAGCCGTGCAGCGGCGCGGTGATGGCCTCGTCGTATTCGAAGAAATCGCGCAGGCGGTGCAGGGGCGGCAGCGGAAAGGGCGCTTCGATGCGCTGGAACTTCTGCCGTACCCCGGCACGCATCAGCCGCAGCAGGCGGTTCATGTAAACGCGCGAGAAACCCTGGCGGATCGCCTCGGCGCAGAGCCACAGGTCGAAGGGGACCGATATCGCCACGGCGGTGCGCAGCGGCAGGTTGCTGCCCTGCTCGCCGAGCCATTTGAGCAGCACATTGCCGCCGAGCGAATAACCGACCGCGGCCAGCGGCGTTTGCGGCTCGCGTGCGTGCAGCAGGCGCGCGATGTAGTCGACGTCCGTGGTCTCGCCGGAGTGGTAGCCGCGCGGCAGGCGGTTGGGCTCGCCGCTGGCGCCGCGGAAGTGCATCAGCACCGCGCGCCAGCCCTGCGCCTGCACGCAGCGCATCAGGCCGCGGGCGTACTTAGATTCTATGGAACCGGTCAGCCCGTGCAGCAGCAGCACCAGCGGCGCACCGGGCGCGGCACCGGTGTCGGTCCAGTCGAGGTCGAGGAAGTCGCCGTCCGGCAGTTCGATGCGCTCGCGCCGGACCTCGAGCCGCGGCCGCGGCCGCAGGCTCGCAGCGAAGAGGGTCTGCAGATGGGGATTGCGCAACCAGGGCGCGGGTTTGAATTCGCTCTCGACGATCACGGGCGCACTCCCTGACCGGGCTGCTCGATGCGCTGCAGGTACTGCGGGCCGAGCCGCTGCATCTGGCGCTGGATCCAGTACTGGCGGCTGCGGACATAGCGCGAGGGCCGGGCGGCGTCGTAGCGCGTGGGGGCCGGTAGCACGGCGGCCAGCAGCGCGGCCTGGCTGCGACTGAGCCGGGCCGGCGTGGTGCCGAAAAAGTGCTCCGCCGCGTAACTCACCCCGAAATGACGCGGACTGAACTGCGCGATGTTGAGGTAGACCTCGAGGATGCGCTGCTTGGGCCACAGCAGTTCGATGATGATGGTCAGATAAGCCTCGATGACCTTGCGGACGTAGCTCTGGCCGCGCCACAGGAACAGGTTCTTGGCGACCTGCTGGCTGATGGTGCTGCCGCCTTTCAGGCGCGCGCTGCGGCCGTTATGGCGCAGGGCCTTGCCCATGGCCTGCCAGTCGAAGCCGGAATGCTCGGCGAACTTCTGGTCCTCGGCGGCGATCACGGCCAGGCGCATGGCCGGGGCGATGTCCCCGTAATCCACCCAGCGGTAGCGGATGTTGCGGCGGGGCGCTTTCTCGATGCTGCGCTCGATGCGCGTGGCCAGCATGAAGCTGCTGTAGACCGGGTCGATCCAGCGCATGCTGCCGATCAGCAGCCAGGGGAGCAGCAGCAGCACGAGCAGCACGCGCAGGACGCGTCGCAGCAGCCGCCGGCCGAAGCTGCGTCGCGGCCCGATGCGCGGCACTACCGTTTTCAGGTCGGGACCGGAGTGGCGTCTGCGACGGAACATCGGGCGCAGTGTAATGCAGGGCTGAGCCCGGATGCGACCGCCCTGATCGCCTGTAGACAGGCTTCTGCGCCAGGCGGCCCGTAAGAGCGAGCCCTGCTCGCGATGTTTTCAATACCCCCGATCGCCGGTTTCGATGCGGTCCACGCGACCGTTGACCAGGGTGACGATGCGGATGAAGCTGTCTGGCCCGAAGTTGTAGATCCATTCGTCTACACGCACAGTAACCGGGTAGCTGTGGCGGCCGTCCCGGCGCGGGAAGCTGCGCAGCTCCAGCCGCCGTTCGCGTGCGGCTGGCTCGCCGCAGCGTGACAACAGCATGAACTGGGTCATGCCGAATACGATCTCGCCAGGGCTGCAGCTGCCCTGGCTCTCGTCGAAGCCGTAGCCGTCGGTATCGATGTCGGTGAGGCGCCCGTTGCGGAAGCGCAGTACGTGCACCAGCCGCGACGGGCCGAAGTTGTAGTACCACTCCTCGACATGCGCCGAGGGCAGGTGGTGGTAGGCCAGGTACTCGTCCCATGCGTCACGGAAGCTGGGCTCGCCGCAGCGGCGCAAGACTTCGAAGCTGCGGTCGCCGGTGCTGACGACCTTGCCCTCGCAGCGCATCACGTCTGCCACCACCGGCCCACTCGCCAGCGCCAGCACGGGGAGCAGCAGAAACAGGCAGGTGCGCATGGCAGGGTCAGGACGGTTTGGGCGTGTAGCGGTTGAGCGTCTCGATGAACTTCTTGGCCGATACCGGGCGGCGCAGGCTGAGGTCTTGCAGGATGGTGTCGGCGCTGATGCCGGGTTGGGCGTAATAGTCAGCGTTGGCGTTGCCGTCGATCTGCAGCGCGGCGCCTTCCAGCGAGACACCGGCGAACAGTCCCTTGCTGCGGGCGTAAGAGTAGATCTGAGCCCTGAGCTGCGTGTCGGTCGCCGCCTCACCACGCCGTCCGACCGGGCCGGCGGCGATGGCGGCGTCCGCGCCCAGTGTGACCTTGCCGTTGACGATGTTGTCGATGCTGGCGCGGCTCTTGAACACCAGGATCACGTCGGTGGACTGGATCCCGGCCTGGAAGCCGAAGCTGCCGCCGGTGAGGCTGATGAACGCGGGATTACTCCATTCGCGCTCCGGCGTGCGCACCACCAGCAGGCCGCGGCCGTGGCGGCCGCCCAGCAGGAAGCCGACCTTGATCACGTCCGGGATCACCGCGATCGCATAGGCGTCCTCCAGCAGCCGTGCGGGGATGCCGGACTCGGGAATGCCTGCCAGCGCCTCGACCACCTCGGCTGCTTGCTCGGCAAGCTCGTCCTCGCTGGAGGCCAGTACGGTGGCCGGCGGCAGCGCCAGCCCCAGGCACAGCAGGAATGCGGTCAGTGATCGGGGCATGGTCGTGTCCGTTGGCAGGCGGCGGCTCGACTTTGACCGGATTGTTGGTCAACCGTTCCCGCCAAGCAAGGCCAGCGTCAGGGCCGGCCAGTAGGTGATGACCAGCAGCGACACGATCAGCAGCGCGAAGAACGGCAGCGCTGCGCGGCAGACCTCGAGGATCGGTTGATTGAAGCGGTAGCTGGCGATCACCAGGCTCATCCCGATCGGCGGCAGGAAGAAACCGATCTGCATGTTGGTCAGGAACAGGATGCCCAGATGCACCGGATGGATGTCGTAGCCGTAGGCGATCGGCAGCACCAGGGGGATGCCGAGTACCAGTGCGGGGTACAGTTCCAGCACCGAACCCATCACCAGTAGGAACAGGTTGAGCAGCATCAGGAAGGCCCACTTGCTTTCGACGTGCTCGCGGATGAACTCGAACAAGCGCGCGGGGATCTCCGCATCCACCATGTAGTTGGTGGAGGCCATGGACACGCCGACGATGATCAGAATGGCGCCGACCAGGACCATCGCCTCGCGCATGAGGCCCGGCAGGCGGCGCAGCGGAATCTCGCGCAGGATCAGGACCTCGACCAGCAGCACGTACAGGGCGGTCACGGCTGCTGCCTCGGAGGGCGCGAACCAGCCGCCGTAGATGCCGCCGATGACGACCACTGGTAGCGGGACCTCCCACTTGGCCTCCCACAGCGCCGCGCGCAACTCGCGCCAGGCGAAGGGCTGCAGTGCGTGGTCGAGGCGGCGCGCCACCCACATGCCGTAGCCGCCCAGCAGCACCATCATCAGCAGGCCCGGCAGGATGCCGGCCAGGAACAGCTGCTCGATGGTGATCGGCGGGCCGATCCCCAGCTGCTGCGCCAGCACGCCGTACACGATCAGTGGCAGCGAGGGCGCGAACAGCAGACCCAGGCTGCCGGAGGTGGTGATCAGGCCGAGGGTGAAGCGCTCTGGGTAGCCGGCGTGCTTCAGCGCCGGGTAGAGCAGCGCACCCATGGCGACGATGGTGATGCCGGTGGCGCCGGTCATGGAGGTGAAGAACGCGCACACCGCCAGGGCGACGATGGCCAGCCCGCCCGGCATCCAGCCGAGCACGGCGTTGGTCACACGCACCAGCCGCTGCGGCGCGCGGCTCTCGCCCAGCAGATAGCCGGCGAAGGTGAACAGCGGGATCGCCAGCAGCACCTGCATCTCGGCCAGCCGGTAGAACTCCACCGCCATTACCGACAGGTCCACGCCGGCGCTGTGGAACCCGAGTAGGGCGAAGGCGGCGATGACGGCGAACAGCGGCGCGCCCATCAGCGCGATCACTACCAGCCCCAGCGCCAGCAGCAGTGTCATGCGTACTCCCCGGTATCGCTACCGCTCACCGCGGCCCAGGCACGCAGCAGGGCATGCAGCAGGTAGCGCAGCGCGATGAGCGTGAAGCCGAGCGGGATCACCGCGTGCAGCAGCCAGTCCGGCAGCCCCAGCAGCCCGGCGCCACCCAGGCCGCGCTCCTCGAGGATGAAGATCACGGCATACCACGCGACCACGCCGCAGACGGCACCGGCGAACAGGCAGTTGAGTGCCTGGGCGGCGGCGCGCGCACGGGGCGGCAGCAGGTGGGTGACGAGGTCGATGGCGATATGCCGATTCTGGCGCGTGGCTGCGAGCGCGCCCAGCAGCCCAACCCACAGCACCAGCAGGCGCGTGAACGGATCGCCCCAGGCGAAATTCCAATCGAACAGGTTGCGCAGCAGGATCTGCGCGGCGGCGACCAGGATCATGGCGCCGAGCAGCAGCGCCAACAGCAGATCCTCCAGCCGGTGCAGCAGCAGCAGGGCGCGCCGCAGCGCGGGGGCCAGGGTGGGCGTGGTCATGCCGTCATCTGGGCGTGGCGGCGGCCTGGGCGCGGAAGTACACCAGGTGTCCACGCAGCTGCTCGAGCAGCGCCGGCGTATAGACGCCGGCGCCCTTCAGCTTGACGATGGCTTCGTCGGCGAAGGCCTGCCACTTCTCGCGCTCGGCGGCGCTCAGGGTGTTGAACTCGAGTCCCTGCTTGCGCAGCGCGGCGCGCGCATTCTCGTTGTCCTCGCGGTTGAGCTTGTTGAGCCGCTCGAAGCTGGCGGCCATCACGCTGCGCACGGTCGCCTGGTCCTCGGCGCTCAGCCCGTCGAAGGCCTTCTTGTTGATCGCCAGCACGCCGATGAGGTAGGACAGCGGGTGGTCGGTGAAAGTCTTGAGCTTGGTGTGCCATTGGAAGGCGATGGCGGCGGTGGGCAGCGTGACCACGGTGTCCAGCAGCCCGGTCTGCAGGCCGGTATAGACATCGGCGAAGGGCAGCGGCACCGGCGTCACCCCCGCGCTCTCGAACGCGGCGGTGTTGATGATGTCGTTCTCCGGCAGCCAGATCTTGCATTTCTTCAGATCATCCTGGCTGGCGACCTGGCGCTGGGAAAAAAGGTAGGCGAAGCCGCCCTCGGTGAAGCCGATCGGGACCAGCCCGGCATCCTCCAGGCCCTTGCGCAGGATGGGATCCATCTTGCCGCGCACGTAGTCCACCTCGGCGTAGGAGCGGAACAGCAGCGGCAGGCTGTACAGCTGCGCGTCGGGATAGATGTCCGACAGGCTGTTGCCGGTCACGGCGGCGCCCTGCAGCTGGCCGATGCGCATCTTGCGCAGCACGCTGGCGTCGTTGCCCATGATGCCGCCGGGGTAGAACTTGAACTTGACGCGGCCCGCCGTCCGGCGCTCCACCTCGTCGGCGCCGGCGCGCATTTCCTTCATCCAGGTGGTGCCCTCCGGTGCCAGGGTCGCGATCTTGAAGGTCGTGTCGGCCTGGGCCGCGGCGGGTAGCAGGACCGCGACCAGCAGGCCGCAGCGGGTGAGAAATCGGCTCATGCAGTCCTCGAAGGCTAGAAGTAATCGTCGGCGTCGGACAGGAGCCGCTCGGCCTCCTGCTTGGCCAGGGTGTTGCTCAGTGTCAGGCCGTCCACCTCGGCGGGCGCGCCCTGTACCTCGCGCAGCAGCCGGTCGTGCAGCTCGCGGTCGAACACCAGCCGCGCATAGTGTCGCGCGTACAGCACCTTGGCGATCAGGTTCCGGCCGTCGGACAGCTGGATCGCGCGCTCGAAGTGCTCGCGACCGTCCTCCGGGCGCCCGCCGAGATCCGGCGGCAGCTGCGTGGCGAGCACGCCCAGGTACAGATGCGCGTTGCCGTGATCGTAGCTCTCGTCCAGCTTGATGACCCGCTCCATCATGGCCTGGATCTTGGGCAGGTCGGCGATCGCGTTCCAGTCCCCGCTGTTGGCCCGGATCAGGCCGGCCCAGGCCGAGGCCGCGGTGTACAGCACCGGGACATGTTCCGTGTCCGTTTCTTTGAGTTCCTCCATGAACGTGTCGAAGGGTTCTCCCGGACGGGCCGCTTCGCACAGGTCCTCCAGCTCCATGCACAGCAGACGCCGGCCATACTGGTGACCACGTGCCGCCAGTCGCTGTGCCCGCACCGGATCTGCCACGAAGGAGCCGGCGTACATCGAGTACAGGCGCGTGCCGGCCATCAAAAGGTCCACGTTATCCGGGTTGCTCTCGATCAGGCCATCCACCACCAGCAGGTAGGTGGGCAGGCCGTCGCGGACCGTGATGATATCGTTCTGGTTGATGATCGCCCGGTTCAGGCCCTCGGCCACGTTCTTGGCGGCGGCATTCATGGCGCGGCCAGGACAGGCGGTAAGCGTGAGTACCAGGCAAATCAGTGTCAGCTGGCGCAACATGCGCGATGCAGACCTCTCCGGCGGCGGGCGCGGGCGGGCGGCCCGTGGTCGAAACGTCACTATAACAGCCTGGCCCGGCCATGACATGTCCATGGCGTCTGCTCCGGCTCCGTCCGGCGCTTGTGTAAACTGGCCGCCATGAAAACGCCCTACCCGCATCTGCTGCAACCGCTCGATCTCGGCTTCACCACGCTACGCAACCGTGTGCTGATGGGCTCCATGCACACGGGCCTGGAGGACCGCAAGAAGCATTTCCCCCGTCTGGCCGCCTACTTTGCCGAGCGCGCGCGCGGCGGCGTAGGTTTGATGGTGACCGGGGGCTTTGCGCCCAACATCGCCGGCTGGCTGTCGCCGCTGGGCTCGCAGCTGTCCAGCCACGCGGCGGCGCGCGCGCACAAGCCCATTACCAGGGCGGTGCACGACGAGGGTGGCAAGATCGCGCTGCAGATCCTGCACGCCGGCCGCTACGGCTATTCGCCGTTCTCGGTGTCGGCCTCGCGCGTGAAGTCGCCGATCACGCCCTTCGCCCCGCGCGAGCTGTCGGCGGCCGGCGTCGAGAAGCAGATCAAGGCCTATGCGCACTGCGCGGCGCTGGCGCGCGAGGCCGGCTACGACGGCGTCGAGGTGATGGGCTCGGAGGGCTATTTCATCAACCAGTTCCTGGTTACGCACGTCAACAAGCGCAATGACGAATGGGGTGGCGGCTACGAGAACCGCATGCGCCTGCCGGTGGAGATCGTGCAGCGCGTGCGCGAGGCGGTGGGCCCCGACTTCATCGTCATCTATCGCCTGTCCATGCTCGACCTCATCCCCGACGGCAGCAGCTGGGACGAGGTCGTGCAGTTGGCCAAGGCGGTCGAGAAGGCCGGCGCAACGATCATCAATACCGGCATCGGCTGGCACGAGGCGCGCATCCCGACGATCGCGACGTCCGTGCCGCGTGGCGCCTTCGCCTGGGTCACGCAGAAGCTCAGGGGCGAGGTCAAGATTCCGCTGTGCACCACCAATCGCATCAACACGCCAGAGGTGGCGGAGGGCATCATCGCCAGCGGCGCCGCCGACATGGTGTCCATGGCGCGGCCGCTGCTGGCCGACCCCGAGTTCGTGAAGAAGGCGGCCGAGGGTCGCGCCGACGAGATCAACACCTGCATCGCCTGCAACCAGGCCTGCCTCGACCACACCTTCCAGCTCAAGACCGCGAGCTGCCTGGTCAATCCCCGTGCCTGCCACGAAACCCTGCTCAATTACCATCCGACCCTGCACAAGAAACGCATCGCCGTGGTCGGCGCCGGCCCGGCGGGGCTGGCCGCCTCCACCGTGCTGGCCGAACGCGGGCACGTGGTCGAGCTGTTCGAGGCGGCCGGCGAGATCGGCGGCCAGTTCAACATGGCCAAGCGCATTCCCGGAAAAGAGGAGTTCCACGAGACGCTGCGCTACTTCAAGCGGAAGATCGAGTTGACGGGGGTGAAGCTGCATCTCGACACCCGCGTCAGCGCCGAGGATCTGATCCGTGGCCAGTACGACGAGGTCATCCTCGCCACCGGTGTCGTGCCGCGCGACCCGAAGATCAAGGGCCAGGACGAGGGCATGCGGCGCGGCCAGGTGCTGAGCTACGTGGACGTGCTGCTGCACGGCAAGCCGGTCGGCAAACGCGTGGCCGTGGTCGGCGCCGGCGGCATCGGCTTCGACGTGTCCGAATTCCTGGTGCACGACGGCCATTCGCCGTCACTCGACCTGCAGGCGTGGATGAAGGAATGGGGCGTGACCGATCCGGCCGCCGCGCGCGGCGGCGTCACGAGACCGGAAGTCGCACCGCCGGCCAGGCGGGTGACGCTCCTGCAGCGCAAGAAGAGCAAGCCCGGCGCGGGCCTGGGCAAGACCACCGGCTGGATCCACCGCACCGCGCTCAAGATGAAGCAGGTGGAGATGATCGGCGGCGTGAACTACGAAGGCATCAGCGAGCAGGGCCTGCACATCAGCTTCGGCGAGAAGCGCGAGAAACCCGCGCTGATCGAGTGCGACACGATCGTCCTGTGCACCGGCCAGGAACCGCTGCGCGAGCTGCAGGCGCCGCTGGAGGCCGCGGGCCTCAAGGTACACCTGATCGGCGGCGCCGACGTCGCCGCGGAGCTGGACGCCAAGCGCGCGATCAACCAGGGCAGCCGGCTGGCGGCGCAGTTGTAAGAAGGGCTACTGAGGCCGTCCGCCCGGTGCCGGGCCGTAGAGTTTCTTGGGATCGAAGTCGGCGGGGGTCAGGCCGCTGTTGAAGCGGATGTCCTGCCAGACGGCCTCGGTGCGGTGGCCGGTCTGCAGGTTGCGCATGACCACCCGGTCCGCCACCCACCAGCCGCTCGGGTGGCGGGTTTCGTTGAGTACCTCGAGCTGCTTGTAGGGCTTGCCCTGCTTCTGGACTTCGATCCGCTTCACCGCGCCGCTCGGGATGGCGACCCAGACGACGCGCGCGATCTGCAGCACGTTCGCGCCGCCGACCGCGTAGCGCAGGCAGCGTTCGCCGCCGCATTCGGCCTCGTCCAGGCGCTTGAGCTTGGCGGGGTCGAGATAGGCGAGGTCGAGGTCGGCGAAGCTGAACTCGCTGCCGAGGAAGGGCGACTCGGTGTTGTTGGCGTTGATCAGCGTGGCGCGCCGGGAGGCCGGCATGTACAGCCACTGCTGCGACTGGCCGCCGCGGGTCTGGCCGACCAGGTCGGCCTTGGTGATCAGGTCCATGCCACGGGCCACCGCCGGCGAGGTCACGGTCACGCGCCCGTAGCGGCTGCCGTCGGGCCCGAACAGCACGCACAGCTTCGAGCCGCCCTCCTGCACGCTGCCGGACTTGCCGATGTTCTTCAGCTGCATCTGCGTGCACAGGTCCTTCCAGCCGAGGTAGCGCGCCTCCAGCTTCGCGATCACGGCGTCCGCGGTGGCGGCCGGCGCAGGGCCGGCGGCAAGCACCAGGCAGAGCGGCAGGAACAGGTGTTTCATCGGTCGAGCCTCGTCAGCAGTTGCGGCAGCAGCACCAGCGTGCACAGCCAGGCGAAGATGAAGGTGATGGCCATCCAGATGCCCATCTCGTGCGTCGGCTGCACGCTGGAGAAGCCGAGCAGCCCGACGCCGGCCGACAGCACCAGCGTGGTGGTGGTGATGGCCCCGCCGACGTGCCGCACAGTGTACTCGCAGGCGTCGTGGACGTTGACGGCGCCGCCCTGGCGCGCGGCCTTGTAGCGCGCGATCACGTGGATGGTGTCGTCCACGATGATGCCGAGCGCGGCGGTGGAGACCACCGACAGCGCGATGCCCACATGGCCCGAAATCAGGCCCCAGACGCCGAATGCCAGCCCGATCGGCACCAGGCAGGGCACCAGACAGATCAGCCCCAGGCGCAGCGAGCGCAGGCCGATCGTCACCACCAGGCTGGTCAGCGCCAGCACGCCGAGCGTGCCCAGGATCATCGGCGGGATGTTCTCGTGCGCCATCTTGGAGAACATCATCACCGCGCTGTTGCCGGGCGGCACGCGCAGTTCCGGCAGGTTGCGGCGCAGCCAGTCCTGCGCGCGCGCGTCGAAGGCCTGGAATTCGTCGCCCGGCATGTTGTACAGCGCCACGTGCACCAGCGAGCTGCTGCGCTCGGAATCCAGCAGCCCGCTGCCCTGGTCGCCGGGCGGCGCCGACAGCTCGTAGGTGAACAGCAGCTGCTCGACCGTCGCGGCGTCGCGCGGCAGGCCCTTGTCCAGGTCCTCGACGCCGAAATTGCGCGCCAGGGTGCGGATCAGGTCGGGCAGGGCGCGCACCGCGGCGACGTTGGGCTGCTGCCGCAGCCAGGTGGCAAAGCGCTCGACCTGTGCCAGGTATTCGGGCTCGCGCACGCCGCCGGGCGCGCCGGCCGGCAGCTCGTAGTACAGCTGCTGCATGCCGGTCAGGCGCGCGTTCACCTCGATGTTCTCCTGGCGGATGCGGCTGGCGTCCGAGAACCACTGGCTGATGTTGTCGTCGATGCGGTTGAGGCCGATGCCGGCCAGCAGCGCGAGGATCAGCAGCGCGCCGCCGGCCAGCAGCCAGGGCGAGCGGATCGGCACCGTGATCACTTCGCTCAGCCAGTCCAGCGCGCGGCGCAGCGGCATCTTGGCGCGCCAGTAAGGCGGGTCGATCCAGCACAGCAGCGCCGGCATCAGCAGCACCGCGAACACGGCCGCGGCGAGCACGCCGATCAGCACGCTGTTGCCCATGTGCCGGTAGGGCGGCGAGACGCTGATGTTCATGGTCAGAAAGCCCAGCAGGGTGGTGCCCGTGGTCAGCGACAGCGGCAGGAAATTCGCGCGCAGGCTCTGGATCGCCGCCTCGGCCGCGTCGGGCAGGTCCGGGCGCAGGTCGAGATAGGTATCGGCGAGATGCACCATGAAGGCCAGGCTGATGACCAGCACCATGATCGGCACCACCAGACTCGCCACGGTCACGGGGTAGCCGATCCAGCCGTGCATGCCCACCGCGGTCAGCACGGCCGCGACCACCGGGATGCAGCAGCACCAGGTCGCGCGCCAGCTGGCCAGCAGGCTGCGCAGGATCAGGATCGCCACCAGCAGGCATACCGGGATCAGTAGCGCGATGTCGCGCATCGCCAGTTCCAGGATCGAGTGGTAATAGGGCAGCACGCCGGCGATCAGCACCCGGCCTTCCGCGCCCATGGCGTTTTCCATGCGGTCGCGCAGCGCCAGCACGTAGTCGTTCACCGCCTTGGAGTCGCGGAAACTGGCGGGCACCGGCGTGTCGACGGTGACATGCGCGGCGGCGATCGAGCGGTCGTGCGCGAGGATCGAGCCGGTGGTGAGCCGTGCGACCTCGTCCACCGCCGCGTCCCACAGCGTCGGGTCGGGCGGCTGCGCGCCGCTGGCGAGCACGCGCAGCGTGGTGACCTGGGCCGTCTCGCCCGTGCCGACGGCAACCGGCAGGTCGGCAATCGAGGTGACCCGCCCGGCAAAGGGCATCTCGCGCAGGGCGTCGGCGAGCTCGGCGACGCGCTGCACGGCCTGCGGCGTGGTGGCGCTGCCGCTGGCGGGCGCATAGGCGAGCAGGATGTCGTCCGAGGGGCCGAAGCGCGCTTCCAGCGCCGCCAGCTGGCGGAAATCCGGGTCGCGCGGGTCGAAGTACGCGCGGTAATCGGTGATGACGTGCAGCCGCAGGCTGCCGGCGGCGGCCACTGCGACGATGGCCAGCGTCACCAGGATCGCGGTGCGCGGCCAGCGGGTGAGGAACCTGCCCAGCCGGGTCAGCATGGATACCTCTCCTTTGCCCGGCAGTCTGCACCCGGTCGCGCACGGCCCGCAAGCCAAGTGCGACCATGAAGGGCCTCGGCCCGCAGGGTATGATCGCCGGCATGGCGGACGCTCAGACCCCGTGGCGGCGCGCCGGCGTGAGCTGGCCGGCGCTGTTGCTGCTGCTCGCCGTGCTGGCCGTGGCCGCGGCGGCGGCGGGCGCCGGCGCCGCCTACTGGCTGGTGCTGCGCTATACGCTGCATGTGCCGGTGCCGGCCCAGCCGCTGCGCGTGCGCCTGCCGGAGCAGCTGCCGGTCGAGGTGGAAATCCTCCCGCAGCCGCCGGGCGAGGGCGTAACCCTGCAGGAAATCCCAGTGCAGATCGACGAGCGCTTCGCCACCCGTGTGCGCGTGGACACGCAGGTGCCGGTGCGTCTGGCCGTACCCTTCCGCGGCGAGGTGCCGGTGGATATCACCCTGCCGCTGAAGACACGCGTCAGGACGCGGGTACTGGGCATGAGCCTGGAGCTGCCGGTGGAAGGCGAGATCCCGCTGCAGTTCCGTCTGCCGGTGGACGTGTCGATCCCGATCGACCGGTCC